>CAMOGR010000124.1 GCA_946614205.1 uncultured Bacteroidales bacterium
TACGACGTGCAGGAAAAGAAATTCAGCAGCGCTCTCACCTGGTTCGACAAAGCAGTCGAAGCCGCTGATTCCGAGTCCAACAAAGACCGGTACGCCAGATTCTACAAGGCATTCTACCTCATGAACCGGGGCGTCCTGAGGGCGGAAATGATAGACTTCATAGCGTCCCTCGAGGGCAACGTGCAGACACTTTCGATGGACGAAAAAGGCTCCACCCGTGCCCGCGTGTCGGACCGCGTCGCCCGCACATACGACTACTCAGAAGCCCTGGAAGACATGCGTGAGGCCATCTCCATCGTCCCCGACATGCCGCAGCTGTACTTCAACCTCGGAAACCTCCAGTGCCTGTCCGGAGAGATGGTAGAATCCATGGAGAGCTACTCGAGGGCAATTGGCCTGTACGGAGGCATGGGAGATGCGTACTTCAACCGCGGGCTCGTACTTATCTACCTGAAGGACAAAGAGAAAGGCTGCATAGACCTGTCGCGGGCCGGAGAACTCGGAGTAGCCGACGCATACAGCGTAATCGACAAGTACTGCAAGAATGATGAGCGCCGTTAGATTCAAATCGTTTTCGTCCGGCAGTTGCGGAAACTGCTACTTCATAGGCCTGTTCCCAGGCGAAAGCCGCCGCTGCGAAGCCGGTATACTGATAGACGCAGGCGTCAGCCCGCGCAGGCTCAAGAAAGAACTGCAAGCCGACGGCATGTGCTTCGACGACTTCGGAGCAGTGCTCATAACCCACGACCACATGGACCACGTGCGCTCGCTGGGTTCCGTCTGCAAGCATATAGGCAAGCCCGTCTGGGCCACCGAGAGGCTGCACAAGGCCTTGAGCTTCAACCCAATGACACGAGACTGGATAGGAGCCCACAGGGTAGTCCTCGCCCAAGACTCCTGGAACGAAATCGTCTCCGGACGGATACGGGCACGAGCATTCATAATGCCCCACGACGCCACCCAGACCGTAGGCTACGCCATTTTGCTCGACGACTTCAAGTTCGTGATAATGACCGACATAGGCCGCATGACCGAAGAGGCCCTGCACTGGGCGCGGCAGGCCGACACCGTGGTAATAGAAAGCAACTACGACCCCGAAATGCTCCGCCTCGGTCCCTACCCTCCCGAACTCCAGGCCCGCATCCGCGGCGGTCACGGCCACCTCTCCAACCCCGAATGCGCCGAGGCCATCGAAGCCTTCCGCCACGAAGGCCTGAAGCACATATTCCTCTGCCACCTCAGCGAGCACAACAACACCCCGCAGCTTGCATACGACACCAGCCTGAACGCAGCCGCCGGCATTCCCCTCACGCCACTTCCCCGCCAAACCGCCTCCCCGCTGTACATTCTGTAGCTAGAAGATTTCTCGACTAGTTCTCGGAAGGACAGAAATGACTGCTGATAAGCATGGGAAGCGACGGAGGACGAAGTGCCTCCAAAGGCATTGGCCCTTACGAAGTGTCTTGGTAGCGACGAAGGGCGAAGTGCCTCCGAAGGCATTGGCCCTTACGAACTGCCTTGAGAAGCGACGGAGGACGAAGTGCCTCCAAAGGCATTGGCCCTTACGAACTGTCTTTGGAGGCACTTCGTCCGGAGGAGCGGTTATGAAAAGTCGAATCCCGAAGGAGTAAAGTACAGATATCCAATCTGATAACGGGCGAGGGCGGAAGGATTGTCGTAAAGGCCGAAGAAGATGAAAGCCTCGCGGAAAACCCTTTCACGATCATCTGAACGCTTGATACACTCAATGGGCACGCCAAGAGAAGCGACCTTGTGGCCGGAGCCATCGAACAACACCCCGGCACCCACACCGGACACATCATAACGCATCCAGACACTCCCCTGCCGGCTCACTGCAGCAATCCCGTCAGGATGAGGGCAGCAATAAACATCCTCGTTGGGAGCGAAATGGAAAGGCATGCCGCCAAGAAGCCCGACACCCGTAGCACTCGACCCCATGAACTTGTACCCGAGCACATCGGAAACGAAAGCCTTTGTCTCCTCACGTCCGGACAGGTCCGGAGCAATGTCGTAAACGCTGCTCCAGACGTCGGTGGCAATATGCGAACCGCTCAGCAGGATATTGCCGCCGCCCGAAGCCCAGACACGCAAGGCCTGCTGCATCGGAGCGGGAAAAACCTGGAAACGGTCGGGATAGGCACCACGACCGGAACGAGTGGTCACCTGCGCCCCGCAGATAAGGTCGAGCGTCTTGTACGTCCGCACGAGAGCAGTGTCGGCACAGAAAGACTCCGAAGACATTGAGCAGAACGGAAAACCGAGAGACAGGATGCTGCGGCCGTGAACGAAAGGATAGTCGAACGTATTTCCGGCAACGACGAGCCCGGCCTTGTCGGTATAAGTGGCACCGAATCCCGGAGCGTCGTCGCTCACCCACTCAAGCGGACGCCGGAACTCGTAATTCTCACCGATATAAGTGATGTCCCGAACGTAAGGCATACCGGGATCGAGGCGCGACTCGAAACCCGCATACTGCGGAGTGTCAACCCACGCAGGAGCCGCAACGCGGTCGAAATTATTGACTATCAACACAGCGTCTCCCCTGCGGCGGCGAGGCACACCGACAGACAGCACCTCGGAAGGAAAACTGTTGCCACCGTCGTTGTAAGCTACTATCTTATAGGAATATATGTGCCCGGGCTCCAAGGACAGCCGGGCGAACTTCCCCTCCACGGGAACGCCGTCATCGAATGCCCCGTCGTCGACGCGGGTATACAGCAGATACCCCTTGGGGCGCGCCGTAGGTTCAAGGGGATCGTCCGTCGGTTCCCAGGAAAGAAGCACCTCATCAGCCCCGACAAGGCGAGCGGACATTGCGTGAACCGGCATCGGCTGCACCACGTAAGGCACTGAGTACCTGCATGCAAGATATTTCAGTATACCCTTATAGACTCCGCGGCTCAGCAGAAAACGGAACGACGGGTCGAGTCCGTAGCGCATGTCGGCGAAGTTCTGGTGCGACAACATCTCGAGCAGCATTGCCGGGACGTCGGTGGTACGCGACTCGCTGTACGAACGGTCCCACAGCTGGCGGCGGGTCCAAGCGGGTTCGAAGCCCGTACGAATGTCTTCCACTACCTGCGTCTGCACGAAATCGGCAAATGTACGGTTGGTCATGCGGTCACCGCCGTCGGAGAACTTGCGCGAATCGTCGCAGCGCAGCGTATAAATAGAAAGCGTACCTACTATGCTGTCATTGGGAGTGGAACCGGCGTCGGAATGAATTGCCATGGAGCAGTCGAACGGTATGCCCTTACGGCCCTTGAGCATCTTGACCCAAGCTCCGCGAACGGCGTAGTCGTTGGTGTAATCGGTCTCCCAGGCCCTCAGGCTGCTGTCGGCCCCGGCCCAGGGAATCCA
>CAMOGR010000125.1 GCA_946614205.1 uncultured Bacteroidales bacterium
TTTTTCGACATTGGCCTCACGGAATGCGAGGGCCTTGTCGTAGATGTTCTTCTGAATCGCGTCCAGAAGACCTTTGATATGGGCCTCGATGCCCTCGAGCTGCATGGTCTCCTTGGTGAGGGTGTCGCGCCGAGCCACCTCTACGGTGCCGGCCTCCAGGTCGCGTGCGCCCATGGCGAGGCGTACGGGTACGCCCTTGAGCTCCCATTCTGCAAATTTGAATCCGGGGCGGAGGGTGTCCCTGCGGTCTATCTTGACGCTGATGCCGAGGGCCTCGAGAGAGGCTTTGATTTTCTCGAATTCGGCAAGGACGGCGCTGAGCTCTTCCTCGGTACGGTAGATGGGGACCATCACCACCTGGATGGGAGCCAGTGCGGGAGGCAGCACGAGGCCGTTGTCGTCGCCGTGGGCCATGATGAGTGCGCCCATGAGACGGGTGCTTACGCCCCATGAGGTGGCCCAGACGTATTCCTGCTTGCCTTCCTTGTTGGTGAACTGCACGTCGAAGCTCTTGGCGAAATTCTGCCCGAGGAAGTGTGACGTGCCGGCCTGCAGCGCCTTGCCGTCCTGCATCATCGCTTCAATGGTGAGGGTGTCGATGGCTCCGGCAAAACGCTCGTTGGGGCTCTTGTGGCCCACGATTACGGGAAGAGCCATGACATTGCGGGCAAAGTCTGCGTACACGTGTACCATCTCCTCGGCCTTGGCCTGCGCCTCCTCGGCGGTGGCGTGTGCGGTGTGGCCCTCCTGCCACAGGAATTCTGCGGTGCGAAGGAAAAGCCTTGTGCGCATTTCCCAGCGCACTACGTTGCACCACTGGTTGCACAGCAGGGGGAGGTCCCTCCAAGAGGTGATCCAGTTCTTGTATGTGTTCCAGATGATGGTTTCCGATGTGGGACGGACGATGAGCTCTTCCTCGAGCTTGGCGTCAGGGTCCACGACGACACCGCTGCCGTCAGGGGCGTTCATGAGGCGGTGGTGGGTCACCACTGCGCACTCCTTGGCAAAGCCTGCCACATGTTCAGCCTCGCGGCTGAAGAAGGATTTGGGGATGAAAAGGGGAAAATATGCGTTCTGGACGCCTGTCTTCTTGAACATTCCGTCCAGGATGCTCTGCATCTTTTCCCAAATTGCGTAGCCATAGGGTTTTATGACCATGCACCCGCGCACTGCGGACTGCTCTGCGAGGTCTGCCTTGAGGGCGAGGTCGTTGTACCATTGTGAATAATTCTCCGCCCGGTTTGTTATAGCTTTTGCCATATCGTAGATTTTTTCTAATTTTACGCTCAGATTGCAACGCGTGCGCGCGGCACGGAAGTTGCGGTCACAAATATACAAACTTTTATTGAAGGAGGTATCATTATGAAAAGAAGCCTGACATTTTTATTGCCCGCAGTCCTTCTGCTGGCTTCCTGCGGAGGCTTGTCTGAGTATGCCTCTGGGCAGAAATACCCCGACGGCATCTACTTCCGGCCCCAGCCGGAGGTTCAGCCGCTTTCCGTCGAAGACTTCCGGAACCGTGCATCGGAACAGCTTGCCGCCGACTCCCTGCGGCTTCGCAGCAAGTTCCGTCAGCAGGAATCACAGTATGACGATTATGCATACTATTCTTCACCCTACTACCGCTACTACGGACCGTATTTCCTGCCGTATTACGCAACTCCCTATTCATACAATCCGTTCTGGTACGGCGGCCGCCTCGGCCGTTACGGATGGGGGCTCTGGGACCCGTATTACGACCCTCTCTGGGATTCGTATTGGTATCCTTTCTGGCATCCCTACGTAGGCTACAGCTCATTCTGGGCCTATGACTACTACCGGCCGTATCCGTATTATCCCGGCTCGGTCCTGCCCGTCCACGGCAATCCGGGCGGACATTCTTCCGGCAACCTGAGCAATGTGGTGTCCGGCGGCGGCAACCATCGCAGGGCCGGCTCCGTATCCACGAGCCGCTCCGGCGGATCCTCGTCGATGCGCAGGGCAGGCAGTGCCTCCGGCTCCGGCAGCTCGGGCGTACGTTCTTCGGGCGGTGCAAGGCGTTCCGGCGGTTATTCCGTATCGTCCGGCAGTTCTTATTCTGCCCCTTCTCGCAGCGAGTCTTACAGCAGCGGACGTTCCGGAGGCTACTCCGGCGGCGGCAGTTACTCCGGCGGCGGTGGCTATTCGGGCGGCGGCAGCAGCAGCGGCAGCAGCCATTCCGGCGGCAGCGGCGGTGGCGGCGGAGGTCGTCGCTAAATACAGGCTGTTCAACTTTAATTGTTTGGAGATATGAAAAGATTCATCATAATACTTGGAACCCTGGCTGCGGCGACCTTTGCGGCAAGTGCGCAGGATTCATACTACGCAGAGATGCTGAGCCGCAGCAACTACTACGGCACGGCCCGTTCAATAGCCCTGGGAGGCGCCATGACCGCTCTTGGCGGAGACCTCGGTTCCGTCACTTTCAACCCTGCCGGATCTGCGGTGAACGACTATTGCCAGTTTACCATTTCACCCGGTCTGTTGTTCTCTTCTACTGCGGCCTCTTACGACCCCACCGGCAAGGAGGACTTCAGCAATCCCCTCAAGACGAACCATACCAAGTTCAACATTCCCAATATCGGGCTGAACCTTGTTTTCTATCCGTCTGAGAGCAGTTGGATTACCTCTACGTCTGTTGGAGTAATAGCCAATACTACAAATACTTACCTTAACTACTCCATGGGCCGCGGGGTCAATCCGTACACCTCGTTTACCGCAAACCTGGCGAGTGCCGCCACCGGCATGGGGTACAGTGATTTCGGCCGCGACCTTGCCGCTTCCTACGACGGCAACCAGTTCGGCGAGTATGGCCCCGTCGGCTCCGGCAGATACGTAGGTTCCGCCGAGCGCCTGAGACCCGACGAGTCCTGGCATTACGTGCCCGGCGCCCTCAACCAGACGGCCATATACAACACCTACGGCTCCAAGTCCGATGTCCTCTTCAATCTTGGTTTCAATGTCCAGGACAGTTTCTACTTCGGATTCAACATCGGAGTGCCTTCGGTAAAGTACCGCAGGGAGGAGATTTTCTACGAGGAAGCCCAGAATCCTGAGGCTCACCCGATTATCTTCTACGACAGGAACGACAATCTCGTCACTACCAACTTCCTCAATTCGACCAACAGCTATCAGCTCAATACCGACGCCATCGGAATCAACGCCCGCTTCGGCTTCATCGCCCTGCTGACGGAAAGCCTGCGCCTGGGCGCCGCAATCCAGACGCCCACC
>CAMOGR010000126.1 GCA_946614205.1 uncultured Bacteroidales bacterium
GCCCGGTTGCCTTCTATTGCGATGGAAAGCACCCCGCCATCGGCCACGTAGCGGAAGGCGTCAGAACCCGGCTCCACGCTTATGCGCGTCTTGTGGCCGTCGGGGTCGCTGTACCGGTACACCGTCCTCAGGCTCTCATGCGCCTTGAGGCTGAACGGCCCGGGATAATCAGTCTGGACCACCGGAGGATTGTTGGTTCCCGTTTCTGCATAAAGTATCCCGCAGGAAGGGGAATAGTTGCGGTTGTAATCGAAGGCATAGACAGTGACAAAGTAGCCCGTCTCGAACTCCAGGCCGGAAAGCGTAGCGGTGTAGTTCCCGCCGAGAGGGACTTTTCCGGTGAAGAAGTCCTCGCAGATGACACCCTGGGGCTTCAGCGCAGGAGACAGCCTCTCCAGCGCGCTTCTTTCCCTGGAAGCGAATATGCGGTAGCCGAAGGCCCTGTCGTCGTCCTCGTCGGCAGGAACGGGGAAGGAAAGCACAATGTTGTTGGACGTTCCGTAGCACTCCGGTTTCTCCAGCTTGAGGGGAGGCGTGGTGCCGCCGTAGCATATCGAGCCCATGGCGTCCACCAGAGGGGCTGCATCCAGGGCGGTGCGTGCCTTGGCGCCCTTGAGAAGGCGGTCCCTGAGCATGGCGCTCGTAAATCCGGGACCGCCGTAACGGGAAAGAATCAGAGCTGCCACGCCGGATGCATTGGGGCAGGCCATGGATGTTCCCTGATAGGAAGCATAGGAGTTGCCCGGAATCGTGCTGAGGATGCCCGGCCCGAGCTTGAGGTCGCCTCCGGGGGCGCTCACATCCACCCAGCTGCCGTAGTTGGAATAATATGCCCGCTCGCCGGATGACGCAACGGCGCCCACCGCCACTACCCTGTGGTCCTGTGCGGGCCATCCGAAGCCCCACGATTCGTTGCCGGCGGAAAACAGCACAAGGCCGCCCTTCATCGGGCTGTCGGCCCTCTGTTTGCCGTTCCGGTCGCAGCCTGCGGTGGCTATGAAATAATCTATCGCTGCGCCCATCTGCGCCCCGGTAGCACCGCGGCGGGCTTCATCCTCCGTTTCGTAAACGTAGCCCCAGCTGTTGTTGGCTATCACGGCACCGTGGTCGGCGGCCCATACAAGCGCCTGGTCTGTATAGCCGGATATGGATTCGTCCGGGTTTTCCGGGTCAGGCTTGAATATGACGCACGAGAGTATCTTCACGCCGGGAGAAGTCCCGTCGCCGCCGGCTATTCCGCTGATTCCTATGCCGTTGTCGTTTACCGCCGCAATGACTCCGGCCACGTGGGTGCCATGTGTGCCGGCAGGTATGAAATACTTGTTGTCAGAGGGGATGAAGTTGCAGCTGCCGTCAGCTCCCGCGGGGATGCACACGCCCTGGAGGTCTTCATGGGTCATGTCCACGCCTTCGTCTATCACCGCCACGATGATGTCCTGGCGGCCGGCGGTGAAATGGGACCACACGGGCTCCACATTGACGTCGATTCCGGCCTTGTACATGCCCATGGAAGCGCCGTTATTTTTGAGAGCCCACTGCTCGGAAGCGCGCGGATCGTTGAAGTACGCCGCCGGGCGTGCCCTGCGGACAAGTTCAGCCGATTCCACTCCCGGGATGCCCGAAAGATCTCCGGCGGCCTTGGTAAGGGGGACGCCGTCGAGGCTCAGGCGGTACCAGCGGTGAAGACCGAACTCCCGGTGCCTGTCCTCCCATTCCTCGTCGTAGGGAAATGAGCGCTCGGCTGCGGATACGCCAGCCTGCCTCAGGAATGCGGGAACCGCCCCCGCCCGGAGGGAATCCTCCAGCTGCGAGGCCGTATCTTCGTCAAACTGGACCGACAGCACGTCGGGGACATAAGCCGCGACGCCCTGCCGCTCAACCTCAACGCCGGAAGGAACCGCCTCCCGGGAGCATGCAATCAGAAGCGACGCGGCAATAAAAAGGAATGGACAGACAGAAAATTTCATCTGGAAAGGTTAAAAGAAGCTGTGGTACGGACCGGTGCCCCGGACTCGGTAAGCCCCTCGGCCATAAGCTCGAAGCTGCCGTCGTACATGGGATACTTGCATTCGAAACGGAACGACTCGCCGGGAGAGAGCACAAGCAGCGGATGCCAGTAAAGGGTCTGGCGCCAGTCGGGATAGTCTGGACCGACACCCTCGCAGGTATAGGCCTGAGGCATTGCGCAGCCGTCGAAAGCGACAATACGCACGTTGTCTTCGAACTGCATGCCCTCAAGGTTACCCTTGTAGGTGACGAAATTGACCACTCCGCGGAAGCTCCTGATTCCCAGGAAGTAAGCACCGGGATAAATATCTATGCGCTCCACCAGCAGCGGGTCGTACCCGAGTATCTTGGACTGGTCGAGCACGGGGATGCCGTCGAGCAGCACAAGGGCCGTGCCGTTGGTGAAATAACTGTTGCCAAGCGGGTCAAGGGCACGCACCTGCACTTCCTTGCGCCCTTCCACGCTGCGCACCCTCAGTTCGGGGATGAACTCCGTGAATACCTCCTCCATCACGGGGAAACGGGTGTAGTCGTCAAGGATATAGTTCTTGCAATCGGCCCTGTCGAACACAATTCCGGCATTGGCAGGCAGCGGGGTGTACAGGGTATCGGCGTCAAAGTTCTGCTCCAGCTGCATTCCGAGGCTGCGCAGCTCAAGCGCTCCGGAGTATTCCGGGCAGAGGTCAAGAGACGGAACAGTCCCTGCATCGAAGTTACGGAAAGGGCTCTCCAGCTCCAGATGGCAGATGTTGTCGCGGTCCACGCCCTCGATTTCGAGGAACATGTCACGGGCTCCATAGATATTCGACGTGAAGAAAGTTGCCCGTCCGTCCTTAATCGTTGCGGAGTACACTCCCGAGCCGTCGCCGGGAGAGGAGAGGAAGGCATACTTGCCCTCCAGCGCCTTGAGGCCGTCGGAACTCGCCCCGGTCACACGGGCGCGGAGCACTTCTCCCTCGTACTCGGCGGTGACGCTTTCATCGAACCCGGCGGGAGCCGGAAGGGAGGCCACGCGGCCGGTAAAGACGGAAATGTCGTCTCCCGTGGGAGCTGGAATTGCGTCCATGTGCCGCACTGACAGGCAGAAGAGAGCCTTCTGCGTACCTTTGTTGGTAACGGTAAAGTCCCCGGCAGCGTCCCGGGAAAGCTCAAGGGGACCGCAAGCTGCATGGGAAGGAGTGGCAGGAATGCCATCGGTCACGCGGACCCCGCCT
>CAMOGR010000127.1 GCA_946614205.1 uncultured Bacteroidales bacterium
TTACCTCGGCGAATTCCGTTCCCTTGGCGCGGAAGGAATCTATGAGGGCCTTCAGGCTCGCCACGAGGTGCTTGTTCATGCGCACGAAGGTGTAGCGGAACGCGGTGGGATATGCGTCGTTGGTGGACTGGGCGCAGTTAACGTGGTCGTTGGGGGAGCAGAACTGGTATTCGCCCTTGCGGTGACCCATCAGCTCCAGGGCGCGGTTGGCGATGACCTCGTTGGCGTTCATGTTCACGGAGGTGCCGGCGCCGCCCTGCATCATGTCCACCGGGAACTGGTCGTGCAGCTTGCCGTCGGTTATTTCACGGCAGGCGGCGATTATTGCGTCTGCAATTCCGCGGTCCAGGACGCCCAGTTCGGCATTTGCCTCGGCTGCGGCCATCTTTACGTAGGCCATCGAGATGATGTACTCCGGGTAGTGGAGCATCTTCGTGGTGGAGATTCTGTAGTTGTTGAGTGCCCTTTGTGTCTGGACACCGTAATAGGCCTCGGCGGGGACTTGAAGTTCGCCGAGCAGGTCGCTTTCCAGGCGGTAATCAGTTTGTGCCATGATAGAAAAATAGGTTATTTGAACGCAAAGGTAGTAATTTGGAACAAAAATTGCTATTTTTGCCATTCGGTAACGAAATTAAACTTTAAAGTATATGAAAAAGATTTTAGTTTCCATTGCAGCGCTCTTTGCAGCAGCTGCCGTGATGTCTGCCCAGAGCATGGCAGACGCGACCGAAATTGCCAAACTCGCAAACGAATCCCTCGCCGCCGATGATTACGAGACCGCTCTCGCCGGTTTCCAGGAGGCTCTCACCATGGCAGAAGCCTGCGGAGAAGAGGGTCTTGAGCTTGTCGCCACTTGCAAGAACGTCATTCCTTCCATAATCAGCCGCATAGCGAAGAATGAACTCAAGGCCGGCAACTTCGACGCCGCCCTCGCAGCATTCGACAAGGCTTCCGCAGTCGGTGCGGAGTACGGAGAGACCGAGGTTGTGGAGGAGTCTGCCGGACTCATCCGTGAGACTTGGCTCCGCAAGGGCAACTCCCTGCTCAACGGCAAGGATTTCGCCGGTGCAGCCGACAGCTACGCCAAGGTTCTTGAGCTCGACCCTGCCAACGGTGTCGCCGCTCTGCGCAACGGTATGGCTCTCGAGGGCCTGGGCAAGGCCGCCGAGGCCGAAGAGGCCTACAAGCTCGCTGCCGCCAACGGTCAGGAGAAGTCCGCAAAATCCCAGCTCGGCAAGATGTATCTGAAGCGTTCCGTCGCTTACCTCAAGGCCAAGAAGTATTCCGACGCCGTAAAGGAGGCTCTCGCATCCAACGAGTTCGCTCCCAATCCCCAGACTCTCCAGATCGCAGGACAGGCTTCCCAGGCTGCAGGCAAGAACGCGGACGCCATCAAGTACTATGAGGATTATCTTGAGGCCGCTCCCAACGCCAAGAACGCAGGTCAGATTGCCTACACTCTCGGCGCTATGTACCAGAATGCCAAGAACAACGCCAAGGCTAAGGAATTCTACGCCAAGGCCGTAAACGATCCTAAACTCGGCGCCGACGCCCAGAAGGCGCTCAACGCCCTCAAATAAATGACTCCGCTCGAGCTTCTTGCTCCTGCGCGTGACAAAACGGTCGGCATCGCGGCGATTGACTGCGGTGCCGATGCCGTTTACATCGCGGGTCCCGCCTGGGGCAACCGGTATGCCGCCGGCAACAGTCTGGACGACATCCGGGAGCTCTGCGCTTACGCCGGCAAGTTCGGGGTCCGTATATATCTTACAGTCAATACGCTCATCCGGGACGATGAATGGGACGACGTGCATTCCATGATGCTTGCCGCCCAGGATGCCGGAGTGAGCGCTTTCATTTTCCGTGAGGAGAGGCTGCTGGAGTTCCCTGACATTGTGGTTCCCATGCACGCTTCTACCCAGTGCTCGCTCCGCACTGTGGAGGCGGCCAGGCATTTCGATTCGCTGGGCTGCTCGCGGCTGATTCTGGAGCGCGGCATTTCGCTGGACGACATCCGTGCCATCCGCGCCGCCGTGGGCTGCGAGCTGGAGTTCTTCGTCCACGGTGCGCTCTGCGTGTGTTACAGCGGGGAGTGCCGGTTGTCCGAGTATCTGGACGGCCGCAGTGCCGACCGCGGCGAGTGTATCCAGGCCTGCCGCAGCCTGTACGACCTTGTAGACGCTTCCGGGCGTGTTCTGGTGCGCGACAAGGCCCTTCTGTCGCTGCGGGACTTCAAGTTGCTCGGAAGGCTTTCCGACCTTGCCGACGCTGGCGTCTGTTCCTTCAAGATTGAAGGACGTCTCAAGAATGAGTCTTACGTCCGCAATGTGGTCCGGGAATACAGCATTGCCTTGGACGAGCTGGTCTCGCGCAATCCGGACAAGTACTGCCGTTCGTCTTTCGGGCATGTGTCAGGGGGCTTCCGTCCCAATTCCGACAAGACGTTCAACCGCGGGTACACCACCTGGTGGCTCGACGGCACCCGTGGCAAGTGGTCGTCGATGGACGCTCCCAAGTCGATGGGTGAGTACATCGGGGAGGTGGCTTCGGTGAAGCCCTCCGACGGCGCCCTGCGGGTTTCTGTGCGTCCCGCTTACAATGGGCTTTCGCTGTCCAACGGTGACGGGCTGGCCTTTGCTGACGCTTCCGCCGTAAGGGGGTTCCGGGCCGACCGGGTTGAGGGGCTTTCGGTTTTCTGCAAGCGGGTCCAGGGGCTTCGTCCCGGTGTTCGGTTGTTCCGCAACAGCGACGCTGCTTTCGAGAGGGAGATTGAGGCCCGTCCGCCCAGGCGCGAGGTCGGGGTCGACCTGGACGTGTCGGTGCATGGGGCGTTTGTCATTGATATAGACGCCGTTACTGAGGATGGCCGGAAGGTTCGGAGCTCGTTCAATGCCGATGTCGAGAAGGCCGAAAACCGGGAACGCAGCGAGGCCATGCTTCGCGAGCAGCTCGGCAAGCGTGTGGATGAGTATAGCTTCCGTGTTCGGAGCGTTTCTTCTTCGGGGGCTCTGCCGCTGCTCAGCGCTTCTACCATCAATGCGATGAGGCGTTGTGTCGCTTCGGATATTCCTGTTTTTTCGGCACGCTGCTCCCGTCCGGTTGACTCCGGCCTCCCGTTACAAAAATTCTCCGCTGGCGCTCCGAATTTTCAAGGTCGGCCGGAACCAATCGGACTCCCGCAGCTTTCCTCTGAAAGACCCACCGCAAGCGGCTGGTCCCTCCCGCTACAAGCCGCGGGTGGCTATGCCTTTCAGAGCGATTCTGCCTCCGTCACTCCTGCCTCCGGTCCGGCGGTGTCTTCTGTTGCGGAAGGTCCTCTGATGCGGACGCGCTATTGTATCAAGTATGAATTAGGATATTGTCCTAAATATCAGGGTGCAAAACCTACCGGTCCTTTATTTTTGGTCAACAACGGCCGCAAGCTTGCTCTCGGTTTCCATTGTGCCGAGTGTGAGATGACGGTCGACAAGTGTCAGTGATATGTCAGACAACGATTGGAAGTCCCGTCTGGGCGTGGTCTATTCTACGAATCCGGACTTTAAGTATACCTCTGCAAGCGAGGCCGAGCCCGATACTCTTGAGCCGGGAAAGCAGAGGCTGATTGTACGTATCGACCGTCGTCAGCGGGCCGGCAAGCAGGTTACTCTCGTGGAGGGTTTCGTGGGGCGGCAGGACGATCTTGCTGCCCTTGCCAAGGCTCTCAAGACGCGCTGCGGCGTGGGCGGTACTGCCAAGGACGGGGAAATCACCATCCAGGGCGACCTTCGTGACAAGGTTGTATCGCTCCTGCAGTCAATGGGTTACAACGCCAAAAGAGGTAACTGATGCCGGAGCTTTTTCAGCAGGGCACTCTTGAGATGTCCACTACGCCGATCGAATCCGCTGCACAGAGTGTGCTGTGGGGCGACGTTACGGTCAACCGCGTAGCGGTCATTGCCGTGCTGGTGCTTCTGGTCGTGGAGATTTACGACATCATTCATCTGGTGCAGCCTTTGCTTCGCTGCGTTCCTTTCTGGAAGGCCAACGTGGAGCTGGAGCACAGCGTGAGCATGGCCCGTACCCGCAATACCGTATCTTTCGTCTGCGGTCTGGCTTTCTGTGTGGTCGCTTCGCGTTTTTCGCTTCTCTCTCCTTCGTGGCTGGCGGCGATTCCGGCCCAGTGGCATCTTGCCGTCACGACTGGTCTGCTGTTCGGGTTCGTGCTGCTACGCTCTTTTCTGTATCTGCTTACTCCGCTTCGCAGTTCTTCCAGCGAGTTCAGCAGCAGCGTTCGCCACGCTTTTTACAATTACACTATAATCTTTGTGCTTCTCGCATTGCTTTCCACGGTGGTTTTGGTCGCCGCAAGGGTTCCACAGGGCATTGTGAGGGTGATTTTGACCGTAGAGGCGGCGATTTTGTATCTGCTTGATATTAGGCGCACTGCGCAAATTTTATCGTCGCGTTATGGTGTTTTTCCAACTATTTTGTATCTTTGCGCCCTTGAACTTTTGCCAGCGGGCATTTTGATATTGACGTGTACGCAATGAAGATACTTGTATCACAGAAAACTCCTTCCAACCTTAACACTTACAAGGCTCTGGAAGAGAAATACGGGGCGACGATCGACTTTGAACCTTTCTTTCTCATCGAGCCCCTTAGCGCAAAGGAGTTCAGAGCCCAGCGCATCAACATCCCCGATTATACTGCTGTAGTCTTTTCGTCCAGGCATGCCATCGACGCATATTTCAAAATGTGCGAGGAGGTGCGTTTCAAAGTGCCCGAGACGATGAAATATTTCTGCACCACCGAGCTGGTCGCCCTGTACCTGCAGAAGCATGTCGTCTACCGTAAGCGCAAGATTTTCT
Source organism: uncultured Bacteroidales bacterium (assembly GCA_946614205.1). The sequence continues at coordinate 4,848 of CAMOGR010000127.1, forward strand.
TCGGTGACGGCACTGCCCAGAGCGTCGTTTCCCTCATAGGTCCCAAGCACAAGGGGGAGAAGTTCCTCATCACCACTTCCGCAGAGGCCAACAGCGGTCCCATCACCGCCCTCTTCGAGAAGGCCGGTCTCGATTTTACGGTGTCCGTCCTGGTGAAGTCCGTGGAACAGGACATTTCCGGGCTCGACCTCTCCCAGTACGGTGCTCTCGTGCTCTATAATCCTTACGACCTCAAGTCGCTGCTCTCCTCCTTCCCCGGTTTCGAGCAGGGAGACCTTGCCATCATTTCCTACGGCCGCAGCATAACGCGGGCGCTGGAGGAGGCCGGTTACAAGATTGCCGTCAAGGGCCCTTCCGAGGATGTCCCTTCTGCGGCGAAGGCCATCGATATCTTCTTAAGTACCAAGTAAATGGCTCTGGGGCTCCCAAAAGAGGAAAGGCTGTGCGGACGTACGGCCATCTCTGCCCTTATGAGCAAGGGCAAGTGGGAGCATACCGAGCATCTGCGGTGCTGCTTTGCCGCAGGCAACGGTCTGGAGCACAGCCGTCTGATGGTTTCCGTGCCCAAGAAGTACTTCAAGCGTGCCGTGAAGCGCAATCTGCTCAAGCGTCGCATGCGTGAGGCCTACCGTCTGCAGAAAGAACTTCTGGGCGGCGGTTTCGACGTCCTGTTTTCGTACGGCAGCCCCGAGGTCGCCGACTTTTCCGTACTTAGCGCCGAGGTGGCTTCGCTGCTTGGCAAAATCGCTTCGAGGTCATGACAGTCAGAGAAACAGTGCTCAGGGTGCTCTCGGCGCCGTTTATCCTGCTCATTCATTTCTACAGGTTCTGCATCTCACCGTTCACCCCGCCGAGCTGCCGCTTTACGCCTACCTGCTCCCAGTACGCCCTCGAGGCATTCCGCAAGTACGGCCCCGTCAAGGGCGGCTGGCTCTCGCTCAAGAGAATCCTCCGCTGCCATCCCTGGGGCGGCAGCGGCTATGACCCTGTGCCTTAGAGCGTTTCTTGTATGAACGGCTGCAGGTATTCCCCGATGCGGTCGAGCCAGTTGTAGCTGCCGGTGAGTGGCGAGGCGCTCCGCTGGAAGCAGTGCGGCCTCAGCGCCAGAGTATGCAGTTCGCACTGTATGCCCATAGCCCTCATCTTTTCCCAGATTCGGACGGAATTCATTGACGCCCAGACGTCTGCGTCGCCGTGAATGAGCAGCATCGGGGATGTTTTGAGGTCGAAGGAGAACTCCGGTGCAAGGTACAGTCCGTCGTCGTTGCCGCGGCTGGAGTTGGGCTTTTCGAAGCCGTCGCTCAGAGAGTACGCGGGATAAATCCCTATGCCCCACTGTACGTTGCATGGCAGCTTGTCGATTTCGTCGACAGGAAGGTATGACTGATGCAGCGATGAGGTGACGCCCATGAGCGTGAGGTGCCCGCCTGCCGACGAGCCCATGATGCCGATTCGGTCCGGGTCGAGTCCGCGGGATGCCGCCTCGCTGCGTACGATGCGGATGACCCTCTGAAGGTCCTGCCACGCGGTGATATGCTTTGCAAGGCCATGAGGGCGCGGCGTACGGTACTTCAGGGTGACGACGGTGACGCCCATGTCATTGAGGTAGCGCCTTGCGGCTGCCACTTCGAATCCGTCGGGGTCGTTGCCGTTGTAACTCCCTCCGGAGTAGATTATCTGTATGGCCCGGGTCTTGGTGACGGCAGGTATGTGCCACTCCAGATACGGTTTGCACTGATGCTCCTGACGGTCGGGCATGCTTCCTTCGGGCCAGACGTCTTCGCGGATGAGTTCCGCCCGCGAGCCGTCGTCCGCAAAGCGGTCCATGAGATTGACCTCGGGCTGCACCGGGCCGAGGAAGCCCATCTGCGTCATGAATTCAAGCGCCCTTCCGAATCCGAAGGCGCCGTGCCCCTTGCCGGGGTAGAGGTGCAGTTCGGCAGGGATGCCCATCTGACGCAATTTTCTGTAAATCAGCGTGGAACCGTTGGGCGAGTAGGGATCGGCGCCTCCGTGGTGAAGGCTCATGGGGCAGGTCTTTTCGTCGAAGGCGAAGACGCTGCTGAGGCTGATGTCGGGGCCGTATCCCTCTCGGGTGGCCTTGGTCCCCAGGCTGTCTGCATCGGAAGTCACGTAGGCCGGAGCGTTGAGGATGGCCCAGCCGATGTGGCAGGGGAGACTGTCGACTGCATCCACGGGCTCGTAGGCCCTTGTCTGGGAGTTTGCGGCGAGCAGAAGGGACAGGTGGGCGCCCGCCGACATTCCGATGACGCCGATTTTCGCAGGGTCGAATCCGCGCGCGGCCGCCTCGCTGCGGACCAGGCGGACCGCCCTCTGACCGTCTTCCCAGGCCGACTGATAGAAGGGGAGCCCGGTGGGACGAGGGGTGCGATAGACCAGTCCGACGCACTGCACTCCTTTGGCTGTCAGCTCCTTGCGCCACATCTCCACGAGTTTTTCGTCGACTGCGTTCCGGTAGGCGCCTCCGGGAATCAGAATCATGCAGGCGTCGTTGTCGACGTCTGCCGAAGGCGTTTCGTACCACTCCAGATAAGGAATCCGTTGCTTGGCAGAAAACTTCTTGGTTTTGATGTCCTTTGCCTCGCTTGCCCTGAGTGCAATCTGGCCGCTTTGGGCATCGGGCATGTTGCCTTTGGTCCAAAGGTACTGCCTTTCCCATCCCAATGCATGCAGGGAGGAAAGCAGAAGGAGTAACGCTGTCAAGTACTTTTTCATGGTAGTGCAGATATAATGGACAAAAATACTATTTTTGTTGAAAATAAAACCGATTACCATGATTCACGACTTCGTTTATGACATACCTGTAAAGGTATATTTCGGCAAGGACCAGCTTGGAAACTTAGGCCCGGAACTCAAGAAATACGGCACACGTGTGCTGATGACCTACGGCGGAGGCTCCATCAAGCGCATCGGCCTGTACGACCGCGTGGTGAAGGAGATCAAGGACGCCGGGCTCGAACTTTGGGAACTGTCCGGCATCGAACCCAATCCCCGCGTAGCCTCCGTGCGCGAAGGGGCGCGCCTCTGCAAGGAGCACGTTATCGACGTGCTGCTGGCGGTCGGCGGCGGCTCCACCATCGACGCCACAAAATGGATTGCCGCATCTGCCTGCGTGGACCACGATGCCTGGGATTTCTTCGACCATAATGTCTGGGCCCCCGTGCGCAAGGCACTCCCCATACTCGACATCCTCACCCTTTCGGCAACCGGCTCCGAGATGGACAGCGGCGGCGTAATCTCCAACCCCGACACCTGCGACAAGCTCGGCAGACTGGATCCGCTGCTACTGCCCAAAGTATCCTTCCTGGACCCGTCCAACACCTTCAGCGTCAGCGCGTACCAGACCGCCTGCGGCAGCGCTGACATGCTTTCGCACATCTGCGAAGTCTATTTCAACATGGACCAGGACCTCTACATGCTCGACTGTTTCATGGAGGGCCTCATGAAGACCATCATCAAATACACCCCCGTCGCAATAGCGAGGCCCGATGATTACGAAGCGCGCGCCAATCTGATGTGGGCGTCATCCTGGGCCATCAACGGCTTCATCGACGGCGGCAAACAGCTCGCGTGGAGCTGTCATCCCATGGAACACGAACTCTCGGCCGTGTACGACATCACGCACGGGCTTGGGCTTGCCATACTGACACCCCGCTGGATGGAGTACTGCCTCGACGAAACCACCGTCTCCAAGTACGTTCAGTTCGGAGTCAACGTGCTGGGTATCAATCCCGAGCAGGCTCCGATGGACATAGCGCGTCAAGCCATAGACAAGTTTGCCTCCGTGCTATACGACAGTTTCGGCCTCCAGCGCAACTTCCCTCAGCTCGGCATCGACGAAACCCATTTCGAACAGATGGCCCGTAAGGCCACCAGGGACGGAATCATCGCCGGCTTCAAGCCCCTGGGTGCGGAAGATGTGGTCAACATTTACCGCATGTGCATGCGCTGACGGGGGGGGGGC
>CAMOGR010000128.1 GCA_946614205.1 uncultured Bacteroidales bacterium
AATTCGGCGGGACCCTCACCGGCGGCGTCGCACCGGAATCCGTCCACGCCCTTCTGCAGCCAGAAACGCATTGCGTCGTCCTGGGCCCACCAGACATCCTCGTTGGCGTAGTTAAGGCTCCTGGTGTCGGTCCAGTCGTACTCCCAGATGGCGTTGCCGAGCGAGTCGCGCTCGTAGAAATCTGCCGGCTTCTCTGTCATCCATACGTTGTCAGGCGCGGTCTGGTTGGCCACCCAGTCCAGGATTACCTTGAATCCCATTTCGTGGGCGGCTGCAAGCAGTTCCTCGAAGTCCTGCATGGTGCCGAATTCGGGATTGACTTTCTTGTAGTCGGAGATTGCATAGTAGGAGCCGAGGGTGCCCTTGCGGCCCTCGGTGCCTATTTCGTACATGGGCATGAGCCAGAGAACGTCCACTCCGAGGTCCCTCAGACGGGGGAGCTGGGCCTGGACGCCCTTGAAAGTGCCTTCGGGCGAGAACTGCCTGATGTTGACTTCGTAAACGACGCTGTCGTAGGTCCATTCCGGGTGGACTGAAGCCTGTTTCCGGGTGCAGCAGATGAGTGTAAGCAGTGCTGCGGCTGCGAGTAATATCTTTTTCATACGGGATTATTTGAATGCGTTCATGATGCTGGAGGGCCTGCCGTCGGAGGTGAAGGCGCCGCTGTCGTAGGCGTTCCAGCCGAGTGAAGAGTAAACGGCCGGCTTCCACCAGCCATAAACTTCGGGTTCCCAGTAGAATACGCCCTTGCAGGCGCTCAGCCCTTTAACGGAATCCATGAATGACTGCAGTATCGCTGCAGAGGCGGCTTCCTGCTCGCTTTTTACACCAACCTCGGAAATGATTACCGGCACTCCGTATGTGGTGCCGAGAGACTGGATGCGCGAGATTGCGGCGGAATTCATCTGCTCCGGAGTCATCTTGGAGTTCCCCTGGGGATAGTGGGAAAGGGCGATTGCGTCGAATCTGCCGCCGCCGTTCTTGAAATCCTTCAGCCACCAGTCGTTGTCGTCGTAGGCATTGTTCAGATGTGGCATTACGAGTGCGGACGGGAAAACGGCCTTGGCGGCAGCGTACCCCGAGTTATACAGCTGGATGAAGTTGCTCAGCCCTCCCGGCGTCGACCCCGAGACCGACCACAGCTGCCCCAGAGGCCACAGGAAACCGTTGCGGGTCTCGTTGCCAATCTGTATCCACGCTGGGCTCACGCCGGCAGCCTTAAGAGCCTCGAGAACGTCGGTGGTATGCTCCTTCAGTTTGATGATGGTCTGAATCAGGTCACCTTTCGTTGCGCTCCAGTCCTTTGGGAAATCCTGCCGCGAGGGGTCTGCGAAGAAATCGCTGTAGTGGAAGTCTATCATGACCGCCATGCCGGCCTTTGCGGCGCGTACGGCAAGCGCTGCGCAGTCGTCCCGTCCGCTCCAGCCCCCGGTGGGATTGACCCATACGCGCAGGCGTATGGAATTGATTCCCAAGTCTTTGAGAACGTCGAAGATGTCGGCCGGAATGCCGCTCTGAGTCTTGAAGGTCTTGCCGTCCTTCTCCATTTCCGACACCCAGCTCACATCGGCGCCCTTGGCGAAGGATGGCACGTCTACGGCGGGAGCCGGATTTTCCGGCTGGTCTTTTCCTTTTTCGGGGTCCTTGCAGGCGGCAAGGCAGAGCGCCGCTGCGGCGCTGAGCAGAAGGTATTTTGCTTTCATTCTCATTTTACTTTGAATACGACGGAGGAATTGGCTCCCAGAGTGAGGTCTTTTTCTTTGTACCAGGCGCTCCCGAGCAAAGCGACGGGGGCGGACATGCTGTCCGTGACGGTCACTGTCCTTTCGGAATTCGCGCAGTTGTGAATCACGAGCATCTGTTCGCTGCCGGAGGTCATGTACCACGATGCGATGCCTGCTCCGGTTATGCCCGAGACGCTCATCTCGCCGCCCCCGAGCGCCGGATAGGCGTCGCGCAGCCTGCCCCAGGTCCTGTAATTGTTGAGAAGAGACGCTTCGTCTTCCAACTGGGCTTCCACGGAAATACCGGCCTTGAGCATGGAGGCGTCGACCTTGTTGTTGACGCCCTTCTTTGCGCAGTCCTTTCCCGCTTTGTCCCATAGAATGGGGGTGCGTATGTACTCGTCGCCCTTGCCGTCTGCATTGCCCCAGTAGCCAAGCTCTTCTCCCTGATATACAAAGGGTTTGCCCGGAGAAGTGAGTATCATTGCGGCGGCCTGCTTTTCCTTGGCGAGGTCCTTTCCGAGGTCGTCCGCCGCTCGCGCCTGCCCGTTTCCGGTCTGGCTGGAGTGGTCGTGGTTGGTCATGAAAAGCGCGGTCTGCGCATCGGGACGCACTGCTTTGTGGTCGTTTACGAATCCCATTACCGTGGACACGTAGTTCGATGTGCTTCCGCTGGTGAGGGCCCTGTACAGAAGCGGCCAGTAACCGAACTCGAAGCAGGAGTTGATGCCCTTGTAATAGTTCTTCTCGTAGTTGTGGCCGTCCCATACTTCTCCCACCATGAAAATCTCGTCACTGTGGCCTGCAGCCTTGTAGGATGCGTTGCAGCGGTCGTACCATTTCTTCAGGAAGGTCTGGTTGGAAGTGTGGTTGTAGGAACTGATGCCGCCGCAGATGTGCTTGACCGCGTCGAGCCTGAAGCCGTCGATGCCCATGGCAATCCATTTGTCGGCAGATGCGGCGAGGTCCTTGAAGCATGCATTGTTCTCGCAGTCCGAGACGGCTCCGTAGTTGAGGTCGGGCATCCAGTCGCTGAAACAGCCCATATAGTACATGGTTTCGGTGGCATAGTTGCTGACTTCTATGCGATAACGGCCTGAGCCGGTGAAACTTATGTCGCCACCTTCGGCCACGAGGTTCATTGTGGCGCCCTCGGTGAGCTTGCCGCTTCCCGAGGCACCGAACTTGGATCCGGCATCCCAGTTCATGTACTTGCGCAGGAGCATTCCCACGCTGCCGTTGATTTCGGCCACGAGGTACAGTGTTCCGTTGCCCTCGTCCACGAAGCGAAGTTCACGGGTGGTCTGGCCGTCCTGCCAAAGGTAGAGGTTCCAATTCGAAGACCCCGTCTTCTCGCTCTCGGTGGTGCTCTTGATTGTCAGCCTGGGAGAACCCGATGCGGCCACTTTCCATTCGCCGGTGTTGATGGAAGTTCCGGTGAGCATGGGGAAATTCTTGTAGTCAGCCGAAGGGTTGGAGGAGAAGAAGTAGTAGTCGCGGTAGGGGCTTGACGGGTCGGCAAGGGCCTGCTTGAACCACTCGTTGCCTTTGCCGGAATGGTTGAGCACGTAGTCGATATAGATGTCGATATCCTTTGCATGGGCGGCATCCACGAGGTTCTTGAAGTCTGCCTCCGTGCCGAAAGCCGGATTCACCGCAAAATAGTCCTGTACGTCGTATCCGTGATAGGAATCACTGGGGTGTATGGGCGAGAGCCACAGTGCCTTGACGCCCATTCCTGCGAGGTAGTCCAGCTTGTTCTGAATTCCCTTGAAGTCGCCGATGCCGTCGCCGTTGCTGTCGGCGAAGCTGTAGACCAGCAGCTGGTAGGTTGTCGAGGCGTTGCCTGTGGCGGACGGTATGGCCGCGGGGACAATGTTCGTCTTCTCGGAGCTCCCCTGGCTTACGCTTATGCTGGCTTCCATCTGCTTGCCCTCTTTGTTTGCGGTGATGGCGATTGTCGCATTGCGCACGGAATTGCTGCCGTTGGGTGCCACGCTGACGGTTATCGAGCCTTTTGCGCTTCCGGAGTTCTTGTCCAGAAATATCCACTCCGCGGAGGGAGTGGCGGTCCAGTTGCCGGTGGTGTTGATTATCACCGGCTGGAAGGAATCGTCTTCGCTTGCAAAACTCAGTTCCGTCGGGGTGACGGTAAGGGTGAAAGCTTCCTCCTGCTGTTTGGGTTCGCAGGCCACTGCGACTGCGAACGCCAGGAGCATTATCCAGAACTTTTTCATGATAAGGTTTCTTTGATTCGGAGACAGGGGCCCGGTCGGGGGCCCCTGTCCAAGGATTCACGACAAGTATCAATTGGCTTCGCCCACCTTGTCGATTCGGGCTTTGGAGAGGTCTTTGGCAAGATAGACATCGTAGATTGCAGTCTCTGCAAGCTGCATGTCGTTATTCTCGCCGGAGCCGTCCTGAAGATCGAATACCTCGCCGGGTGTGCGGACGCCGGGCTGCGTGAGCTGGTAGGTCCAGGCATGGTCGGCGCGGAACTTGAAGTTCTTGCCGCCCTCCATGGTTACACCCTTGGCTGCATACCAGGTGTCGTCAACGCTGACGAGAGGAACGTCGTTCTCGCTGCTCCAGCCGCCTACTGCGTCACCGATGATGAACCATGCCATTTCGGGGGTCTCGGTGCTTTCCCATGTGGTGGGGACTGCGAATGTGGTGCCGGCATTGAGGATGAAGCCAATCATCTCCTTCTCGTTGAAATAGACATCGTACTGGCCGTCGCCATTGAGGTGGATGTTGGCGGGATCGGGCTCGGAGCCTTCGGTCTTCTCCTTGAGCTTGAACAGTTCGTTCACGTTCTTTGGATTCTTGTTCTCGGCGCCAACCTGCGGAGTCCATGCGGTACCGCGGCGGAACTTGAAGTCGATGTTGCCGCCGTTGGCGATGATATTCTTGGCGACCTTCCAGTCGGAGGAACCTTCCACAGCCTCAAGACCCACGTTGGTGTCCCAGTTGCTTGCGGCGTGCCAGCCGATGAGGGCGTAAGGCTCTGCGGGTGCGGCTTCACCGGAGATACTGCCGGTGCCTTCGTTGAAATTGAAGGTTACTACCTGGTCCTTGGAGCCTGAAGGCCATGAAAGCTCGTCGCCGGTGCGGTAGACGATCTTGCCGTCGATGACTGCGAACTCGCGGGTCCACCAGGAAGATGTGGAGATTGCGGATGCTACGTAGGCGCGGACGCTGCCGGAGTTGGCGAGGGTGAGCTTGAGGCTCTTGCCGTCGGCCTGGTAGAGTACTTCCTCCATGCCTTC
>CAMOGR010000129.1 GCA_946614205.1 uncultured Bacteroidales bacterium
CAACTGGCTGAGGGATAACCGGATGCCTAATTTCTACGGCAAGGCCGAGCTGTATGTCCGCCCCGGGGATACTCCGGAAGACGTGATTGCCAGCCTGCGCGGCCAGATTAAGATCCTGAGCGAAGGCCGCCTTCGTAAAGTCTTTGCACAGAAGGGTGTGGCCGAATATATCAAGCCCGGTCACTATACGGTAGACAGCAAGAGCTCCAGCGTCTATGTGGCGCGTATGCTCAACAACGGCTGGCAGACCCCGGTATCCTTCACCCTGTCCGGCTCGCTCCGCACCCGCGAGGAACTGGCACGCAAGATTTCGCGTCAGCTGCAGATTGATTCCGCCTCCGTGATGCAGGCATTCGCGGATTCCGCCCTCATGGCATCTTACGGCGCAAGTACCGACAATGTGTTTCCGGCGTTTTTCGCCGCCACCTACAGCCTCTACTGGGACGCCACCCTGAAGGATGTGCTGGACCGCTGCCGCAAGGCAAGCGAGGCTTTCTGGACCGACGACAACAAGGTGAAGGCCGCCAAGGCAGGCCTGACTCCGCGCGAGGCCGTAGTGCTTGCCTCCATCGTCAAGGGGGAGTCGAACTACAAGCCAGAGTACCGCAAGATTGCTGGGGTCTATCTGAACCGGCTCAAGCGCGGAATGCTGCTGCAGGCCGATCCCACGGTGGCCTATTGCTACGACTACGTGCTCAAGCGGGTGCTTTTCCGCCACCTCGAATTCGATTCGCCCTACAATACTTATAAGTATGCAGGGCTCCCTCCCGGTCCTATCAACGTCCCCGACAGGGACTACCTTGAGGCGGTGCTCAATCCTGACTACGGCGGCGGCGCACTTTTCTTCTGTGCCAGCCCTTCACTTGACGGTACCCATGTGTTCGCCAAGACTGCTGAGGCTCATGCAAAGAATGCACGCGCCTTCCAAAAAGCGATAAAATAATATTGTAATTCAATAATTATTTATTATATTTGCAAAAATATTTAACGAATCTTGGTATGAAAAAATTCGTAATTATCATTGCAGCGCTCTTCGGAGCAGCCTTCATTGGGAACGCTCAGTCTCCGCTTCCCAACGACCCTGCGACCCGCGTCGGCAAACTCGACAACGGCCTGACCTACTACATCCGTCATAACGACAAGCCTGCCCAGAGGGCGGAGTTCTATCTTGCCACCCATATCGGCGCCATTCAGGAGACGCCCGACCAGGACGGTCTCGCCCATTTCCTTGAGCACATGTGCTTCAACGGTCTCAAGAACCTTCCCGGCAAGCAGATGCTCGACTATCTCCAGAGCATAGGCGCCGAGTTCGGCCGCAACATCAATGCGTCCACCGGCGTTGAGTCCACCCAGTATATGCTCAACAACATTCCCGTCGCCCGCGAAGGCGTCGTCGACACCTGCCTCCTCATCATGCACGATTATTCCCATTTCGTGCTCAACGAGCAGGAGGAAATCGACGCCGAGAGGGGAGTCATCATCGAGGAGCGCCGTCAGAGGCGCAACGCTTCCTGGCGTATGTACGAGAAGAACAAGGAGTACATGTACAAGGGCTCCAAGTATGCCGACTGTACCCTTATAGGCAGCCAGGAGAACCTAGAGACCTTCAAGCGCGAGAGCCTCGTAAACTTTTATGAGACCTGGTATCGCCCCGACAACCAGGCACTTGTCATCGTTGGCGACATCGACGTCGATGCTGTCGAGTCCAAAATCAAGACTCTCTGGCAGGACATCCCCGCACCCGTGAATCCCAAGCAGAAGGACGTCATCAAGATTCCCGACAACAAGGAGCCCATCGTGGGTATCGTCACCGACCCCGAGGCTACCGGCAGCGAGGTCGAGCTCCTCTGGAAGAGCGAACCTATTCCCAGGGAACTTGCCAACACCGACCTCGCCTACCTTACCAACCTCCTCAAGGAAATCATTTCCAACATAATGGGAGAGCGTTTCGAGGAGATAACCTCCAAGCCGGGCGCTCCCTTCCTCGGTGGTTTCCTCGGCGTTTACAATATCACGGAGACCTGCGAGGCTGTCCTTGGCGACGTGTCATTCAAGGAAGGTGAGGCACTTGCAGCTCTCAAGGCCTTCTATACCGAGATCGAGAAGATGAAGCGCTACGGCTTCTCCGAAAGCGAGGTGCAGCGCGCCAAGGATGAAATCCTGAGCCGCTACGAGAAGAGGGCGGAGGGCGCCGAAAGCCGCAAGAATCCCGAATTCGTGCAGCCCATCATATCCAACTTCTTCAACAACACCCCTTATATGGACCCTGCAGTCGAACTGCAGGTGGTCAAGGCGCTGCTCGCAGCCATCCCTACTGCCGCAGTCAACCAGACCGTGGCCCAGATTATCAGCGACGAGAATATGGTGGTGCTCTACAACGGCCCCGCAAAGGAAGGACTCGAGAATCCTACCGAAGCCCAGCTGCTCGAGACCATCAACGCCGTCAAGGCTTCTGAAATTCAGGCCAATGCGGAGGAGGTGATAGACAGCCAGTTCATTGACCCCGCAACCCTCAAGGGCGGCAAGGTCAAGAAGACCCGCGATCTCCTCAAGGGCATCCGTGAGTGGACGCTCAGCAACGGAGTCACCGTGGCCTACCTTCCTACCGAATACAAGAAGGACCAGGTGCTTGTGCGCCTTGTGATGGACGGCGGCAAGTCCCTCATCGCCGACGCCGACCTTCCTTCGTTCGAAGACAATATCTGGACCCTTTTCCGCAGCAACAGCGGCGTGTCCAAGTACTCCAGCTCCACCGTCACCAAGATGCTCTCCGGCAAGCAGGTAAGCGTGAACACTTACATTGGTGCAATCAACCACGGCATCACCGCCACCTGCCCTCCCAAGGACCTCGAGACGGCGCTTCAGCTTCTGTACCTCAATTTCACCGATTCCCGTTTCGACCAGGACGCATTCGACGTGGCCAAGACCCAGATTGAGGCTGTCCTGCCCAACCTGCTCCAGACCCCGAACTTCAAGTTCCAGCAGGCATTCACCCGTACTCTCTACGGAGACAATCCCCGTAACATCGTCCTCGACCAGAGCGTCCTTGACGCCGCCAATCTCGCCACCATCGAGAAGAACTTCAAGAATCTTTTCAAGAGTGCCAAGGGTGCCAAGGTATACGTTGTCGGCAATATCGACCCCGAGACCCTCAAACCTCTGGTGGAGAAGTATATAGGCTCGCTGCCCGCCAAGGGCAAGGCCCTCTCGTGGAAAGACACCGGCGAGCGC
>CAMOGR010000130.1 GCA_946614205.1 uncultured Bacteroidales bacterium
TTTCGCACGGCAGACGCATTCAAGGCGGACAAACTGTGGCTGTGCGGAATATGCGCCACTCCCCCGTCGGCGGAGATCCACAAATCCGCACTCGGAGCGGAGGACAGCGTACCTTGGGAACACCGGGACGATACGCTCTCGCTGGTCCGCGAGCTTCAGGCGGAAGGCTACACTGTACTCTGCGCGGAGCAGACGGAAAAGGCCATCCCGCTCCAGGACTTCCGCCGGACGGAAGGGGCCCGTTATGCCATCGTCTTCGGCAACGAAGTGGACGGGGTGCAGCAAAACGTAGTTGACGCAGCCGACGGATGCCTGGAGATCCCCCAGTACGGCACCAAGCACTCGCTCAACGTCAGCGTCAGCGTAGGAGTGGTATTGTGGGAAATGGTCCGCACGAAAAAATGCACAGGCTTTTGAGGGCCTATGCATTTCAGAGTTGAGAAAAGGAGACTTGCAGGAAGCCTGAACCTTTTCTTGACTAGCGAAGCTTCTTGTAACCGTACTGGCAGGTATCGCCGAGCTCAAGTTCAATCTTCATGAGACGGTTGTACTTGCATATGCGGTCGGTACGGCTGAGGGAACCGGTCTTGATCTGGCCGCTGTTGGTAGCGACTGCGATGTCGGCGATTGTAGTATCCTCAGTCTCGCCGGAGCGGTGGCTGGTAACGGTGGTGTAGCCGTGACGATGAGCCATCTCGATGGCGTCGAGGGTCTCGGTGAGGGAACCTATCTGGTTGACCTTGATAAGGATACTGTTACCTGCACCCATCTCGATACCCTTCTGGAGGTATTTGACGTTGGTTACGAAGAGGTCGTCGCCTACGAGCTGGCAACGGTCGCCGATAGCCTTGGTGAGCTTGACCCAGCCGTCCCAGTCTTCCTCGGAAAGACCGTCCTCGATGGAATCGATAGGATACTTCTCGATGAGCTTCTTGAGGTAATTGATCTGCTGGTCGGTGGTAAGACGGCGGCCGCGGGGATCCTTCTTCTTGCCGTCCTTGAGCTGCTTGTAGTCATAGTAGAACTTGCCGTCCTCGCCCTTGAAGCAGAACTCGGAAGCAGCGCAGTCCATTGCGATGGTGATGTCCTTGCCGGGCTCCAGGCCTGCTGCCTTGATGGCCTCGATGATGCAGTCGAGTGCGTCGTCGATGCCCTTGAGAGCGGGAGCGAAACCGCCTTCGTCACCTACTGCAGTGCTGCAGCCACGGTCCTTGAGGACCTTCTTGAGGGCGTGGAAGACCTCTGCGCCCCAGCGCACCGCCTCTGCCTCAAACTGTGCGCCTACAGGACGAATCATGAACTCCTGGAAGGCGATGGGAGCGTCGGAGTGTGCTCCGCCGTTGATGATGTTCATCATGGGAACGGGGAGGACATAGGTATTGGTGCCGCCGATATAGCGGTACAGGGGGATGTCGAGGTAATTTGCCGCTGCATGTGCGACTGCGAGGCTGACGCCCAGGATGGCGTTAGCGCCGAGCTTGCTCTTGGTGGGGGTTCCGTCGAGCTCAATCATGGTCTTGTCGATGGAACGCTGCTCGAGAGCGGACATGCCGATGATGGCGGGAGCGATGACGTCGTTGACGTTGGCAACTGCCTTGAGGACGCCCTTGCCGAGGTAGCGCTTCTTGTCGCCGTCGCGAAGCTCGAGAGCCTCGTTCTCGCCGGTGGACGCTCCGGAAGGAACAGCCGCTACGCCTTTGACACCTGACTCGAGGGTAACCTCAACCTCGACTGTGGGATTGCCTCTTGAATCGAGGATTTCCCTGCCTGTAACTTCGATAATTCTCATAATATTGTTAAAAAATTAGTGTTTGGTGCATGATTGCGGCGCAAATTTAGTCAATTTTAGGGAATTATGGTAAAAAAACGTAAAGATTCAGCCCCACTTGCTGGTTTTGCAATAACGAAGTATCTTTGCAGCAGTATGAACGGACCATCACCAGAAAAAATGGAGCGGATGTTCGACTCCATAGCCCCGGATTACGACAAGCTCAATCACATGCTGTCGCTGGGTATCGACAGGTTGTGGCGGCGGCGTGCCCTGAAGCTGATAGTCGATCCGTCGAAGGCACAGAGGATACTCGACGTGGCCTGCGGCACAGGAGACTTCAGCATCGCGATTGCACTCAAGTCACATCCACAGACGCGGATAACGGGTGCCGACCTGTCGGAAGGCATGCTGGAAGTAATGCGCGGAAAAGTTGCCCGCGCCGGCTGCCAGAAGCAGATTTCCACCATCCGCTGCAATTGCGAGGCACTGCCTTTCGATGACTGCAGTTTCGACCGTGTCACCATTGCATTCGGCATACGCAACTTCGAGCACAGGGAGGCCGCACTCAAGGAATTCCTGCGGGTTCTGAAGCCGGGCGGGACCCTTGTCGTGCTCGAACTCAGCGTACCGGAAAACAAGACCATGAGAGCCCTGTACAACGTATATTTTACCAAGATACTCCCGGTAATCGGAGGACTCGTTTCGGGTGACAAGTCGGCGTACCGCTACCTTCCCGCCTCGGTGCTCAAATTCCCCGGTCCGGCGCAGTGGTGCGCAACCATGCAGGCCTGCGGCTACGGCGGGATCACACATAAAGCGTTCACCTTCGGCCTCTGCCGCATGTACACCGGCAGCAAATGAAAGTAAGTTCCTGCATTCGTTCGATGCGCCTGCGCACTCTGCCCCTCTCCCTTTCCGGGACTGTCATGGGAGTGTGCATAGCCTATACCATCACGGATTCTCCGGCACCGGGAACATGGCTTATCGCCCTCACTACTGCGCTGCTGCAGATCCTTTCCAACCTTTCCAACGAACTTGGCGACACCCTCAGCGGCACCGACACCGCAGAACGGCAGGGAATGCACTACTCCTTGCAGGACGGGGGCATGAGCATCGGCGAGATGAAGGGGCTGATCGCCGGTATCGCCGCATGTTGCTGCGCAAGCGGTCTTGGCATGGTATGGACGGCATTCGGAACGATTCTGGCTCCGGCCCCGCTTGCCTTGCTGCTGCTTGGCGCCGCTGCAATCTGGGCAGCCATGCACTACACCCTCGGCAAGAATCCATACGGCTACAGAGGACTCGGCGATGTGTTCGTATTCGTCTTCTTCGGACTTGTATCTTGCTGCGGAGCGTGCTTCGTGGCGGCACACTCCGTCGGTCTTGCCACCGTTCTCAAAGCCAGTGCACTGCCCGCCTGCGCCATAGGCTTTTTCAGCATAGGGGTGCTGAACGTCAACAATATACGCGACGCTGCAACAGATGCCGCGACCCGCGTAACGGTTGCAATCCTGCTGGGAGAGCGCCGTGCCCGCATATACCAGACAGTCCTGCTCGCTCTCGGTTGGGTGCTGATGTGCGTCTTTTCGCTTGTCAACGCCGCAGGGGCCTCAGCATGGCGATGGATTTACCTTGTTACGCTTCCGCTGTACGTATTGCACCTGAAGGGCGTATGGACACATAGCGGCAGAGCCCTGGACCACCTGCTTCCCATGCTGGTCATCAGCACCTTCGTCCTGTCGGTGCTGGCAGGATTGGGAATTATGCTCTAATGTCAGAAACACCAGCCAAGGCCGAATTCGGCGGTTGCAGAGACAAATCCAATGAAAGAAGCCCCGGCCAACAAACGAAGGCGGCCGATATGCACGAGCACTCCTGCGTCAATTACTACTCCTGCCTCAGAGTGGTCTGCAACTGCAGCCCATGAACCGGACACATCCTGCCACATAAGACTGCGGTGTCCGTAACCTGCGCCTGCATAGAACGAGAGGAAGCGCCACGGCATGAAACTCGCCCCTGCCGTCACCGCCCATCGGGAAATGCATTCCTGACCGCTCGTCCATATATAGCCTCCGGAAGGGGTGGTCCCGTCGGACAGGCACTCATAAGCCGATTTTATGAACGGAATGCTGGCGGAGGCTTTGACAAAGCCTCCGAAGCGAAGGCCGGAGACGGAGGCCATGGCACCGTAGTACATGTCTGGAACGCCTGCGAACAAGATAAGGCCGACATGGGGCTTGGGAACACGTGGCGGCATTTCTTTGAGAGGCAGACAGGTGGCTGGGTGCTGTTGCATTGCGTCCGTGAGCAAAGCAGGAACTGATTCGAGCCGGGACATCTTGACCGGGGCGGTCTGGCCGAACACCTCTTCATAACGCAGACGGATGGCGTCGTAACGCAGGCGCTGAGCTGGCGTCATCTGGCCTTTCGCGTCCTGAAGTGTCTGCTTAAGGCTGGCGAGCCGGGCCAGGACCGATGTAAGCTCAGAAGCCTCGATGGCCTCGCCCGAAACGGCTCGCATGCGCAGCATGATGCATTCGTCGCATATCCGCTGGTACTGCCCCAATGCGGCATCCCACTTGAGTTCCTGCGCGCTCAGGACGGCAGGAAGCAGGATAAACAGCATCAAAACAGTACACAGTCGCTTCACAGAGCACAAATTTAGCTAAAAATCATTACCTTTGAAAGTGCTAACAGAAGAGACATCCTCATTTTTCACAGCCCCCGAAACAACGGGCGGCGGGCAGGAGTTCATCGACCCCGTGCACATATCCGGCAGCGGCTATTGCGAACTGTGGAGGATCAACCGTCTGGGCCGGTTCCGTGTGCTCAAGTGCCTTAAGCCGGAGTACCGCGGCAATCAGGTTTTCGAGGGCATGCTCCGCAAAGAATTCGAAATCGGATTCAGTCTGGACCACCCGAACATCTGCCAGTACTATTCTTTCAGCCAAGTCGAGTCGCTGGGAAACTGCATAGAGATGGAGTGGATAGACGGACGCACCCTGGAAGAACTTGCTTCAGGAGAGCAGCATTCAGCCGAGCTGGAGGACAGCCTGATCGACCAGCTCTGTTCTGCGCTATCCTACATGCACTCAAAGCAGGTACTGCACCGTGACCTAAAACCTTCCAACATCCTGGTCACGTTCAAGGGCAACACGGTAAAACTCATCGACTTCGGTTTTTCCGACTCCGACACCCATTCGGTGCTCAAAGCTTCTGCCGGCACGGTCTCCTATGCAGCGCCCGAGGTGCTGGCAGGAGGACAGGCCAGCGTACGCAGCGACATCTGGTCGCTCGGCCTTGTCATCTCCGTCCTCTCGCGCCGGCACAGGAACATCGTGCGCAAATGCTGCGAGCAACGGCCTTCCAGGCGCTATTCTTCGGTGGCAGAGGTACAAAAGGCCCTGCATAGCCGCTGGCCGCTGGTTTCGGGGATTGCATTCATTGTCTTGATTGCAGCATTCTCTCTGTGGCCCTATGTAAGCGGCTGGTTCTCAAAACAGGAACCTTCTGCCGGCACGCCCGGACAAGTCTCTGCGCCCATCGATTCAACAGCTTCGACTCCGGTTGATACCGTTTCCGCAGACCCGCCGTTCTCTTCATCGGGCCCCGTTAAGCCTAAAGTCTCCGACAAGGCCACGGTGCGGGGGCCCTCCGCCGCTTCCGACAACGCCCCCGAAGAAAGCGTTGACGGCGCCGCCATCGACGACCTCTTCCGGCAAGCTACGGAGTTGTTTGAGTAGGTTATTGCTGAGCAACAAGTTCATTTAACGGGACAACTTTTTGCTCGGTGAGGAATTGTTTCAGAGGCGTCAAGTCATTTTGAATCACTGACCATATCAGTGGCATCTCCAATTGATAATAATCATGTACTAATATGTGACGAAGCCCTTCAATCGATTTCCACGGAATCTGGCTATTCTTTGTCCTGTAATCACGGGAAAGCATATAGACACTTTCGCCAATACACTGAATGTTATATATCACTGCATGGCAGAGCATTTTATTCCCGACAAACTCATCGTAATTATTCACATTGGCCAGGAATGATTCTATGTTTATGATGGACTCCATCATAAGTGACAGCCGAAGCGGGTCGTTTTGTTTATCTCTCATATAACAAATATTTATCTCTTTCTGCAGATGGGCGGGCAAAGGGCAGGAGTGTTCCATCTACCACCAAATCGACAGAACGGTTCATTATTTTCTCTATATCTAATTTATATCCATTGAATCCAATGAGAGAAAGCGGAGAATTATGATCATATTCTACCAATAGATCAAGGTCGCTTGACGGACTCTCCTCACAACGGGCAAAAGAGCCAAAAACCCAAGCTTTCGTTATATAGGTCCCGGAAAAATACTTTTGAAGATGAGTGAATGAATCGACACGAGTCATATTAATAAAAGACAAGCAGTCCGAGAGTTCTTTTGATACCCCTCTTCTTGAAGCATAACGATTCAAGCGGTTGTAATTGACCGGATACACATCCATCAGTTTTTGGAAAGGCACCCTCAAGTTACCAAGAGATCCTCTGTTAGAGCAAATCATATCTACCATTGTTTTCTCAAGAGAAGATACTCTTACGCCCCCTTGTGTCAACAACGGAGCGTCACTGACAAGGGCATCGACAATAATATAACCATCAAAATCTATGGCAATCATCCCATCTACTTTCTTAGGAATCACTTTGTCATATTTTGAGTTTAGTGCCTTCAACACGATTGGCATATCATTCCTGGGAACTTGAACAATCAACTGTCTATTATACTGCGACACACAATGATTAATTCCTTCACAGGCGTCGATTAGAAATGAATTAACGTCCCGCATCCAATTTGTAACCTCGACTTTGTAACTCTGTTTAACGATAGGACGATAGCGGCCCTTCCCAACAGCAACCAGTTTTCCTCTTTGCACCAAAGCTCTGATACGGGAATAAACAGTCGCTCTAGGCAAATCGGGATAAGCCAGAAAAAAGTCTGCAGCCGATAATTCAGTGGCGCTGAGGAGCTTTTTATCTATTTCTTTTCTCCATTCCATAAGCAATTCATTTTCGGATGCAATATAACAATAAATCGGCAATAAACAATAATTATTGCCGATTTATTAAACCAATGAGTAACTTCAGACTATTCTGTCTCCAGCAGCGTCACCCCGCCGTTTTTGCCGGCGATGTACAATGGCGTGACGGAGCCGTCGGCGCGGGTGATGCCGTCCAGTACCAGCGGGTACCCCAGCAGGAACTGCGCTGCCTTGAAGCTGTCGCCAGGCAGGAGCTTGGAGTTGACGCTTTCGAGTACGCGCCATGTGTCGGCGCCCTCGTATTCCAGCGTCACCAGACGGTTGGGCGCCCAGCCGATCTGGACTTTGTCACCGGCTTGCAAGTCGGCAGAAGAAAGGTAAGGCGTACTGAAGAAATCCGACGGCCTGTCTGGGGAGGCTTTCAACGCGTCACGATAGGCGGCAAAGGACTCAAATCCCACAAAGCGCGAGAGTACGTCAAGCGTTGCAATCCTGGGCACAGGCTTCAGGTTCACATAACCCCACAGCCTCTTGAGCGTCGATGACGAGATGTACTCCCCTATCTCGTGCTCAATCACCACGGACAACGACTCAAAATCCGTGGAGGTATTCACTCCGCGGCCGTACTTCTTTTCTACAGCCTCAAGGAGGGAAGTAATTTCGGGAATCTGGTTTACTGGCATACTGAACAAAGGTAGCGCACAATCTCGGGATTATCAAGTTCATATTGGGTCATTCGTTCCCGAAGAATAGTAAAGCTTTAACGCACAAAGCGAGCTTGGCGCGATACAACCAAACTCGCTTTGCAGAGTCGTTAGTGCAAATAGATAAGAATATCTTTTCTGATTCAAAGGAACGGCTTATACGAAAAACGACCGTCTTCACAAGGAATCTTAACCAAAACTAGAAGGAGAAGAATTCATCTGATATTCATCCGTGTTACTATCTCAAATCAACAAGAGCACATCTATAAGTTTTTGTCCTGCGGATTCAATTTCATCTGCACTGAATGAAGAGAAACGATAATACGAATTCCTCTTTTTGTACTGAGGCAACAAACGGATTACACTGTTTAAGTGTTCTCCTAATTGTGACTCTATATTACCCCCTTGCACGACTGCTATCTCACAATAAAGCGGAATATACGAAGGCTGATGGTTTATTTGCTTGCCTAAACCATTCCGGCCAATAAACGCATAGCACTCTATATCATTAATCTTAACCTTGTACCCAATTAAAATGCTGCGTCCTTTCCATCGGTTATTCTTTGGGCTCCAAGGCTGAATCTTCGGAAATGATTTCTTGATTTTTGTGTCGATTGTTAGAATATCCATATTGACTGATTATTAAAGAATTACACACAAGACAATGCATTTACCACTCTTCTGTGCCGGTACCTTCACCGCCACCAGACTGAGGGCTGGTCAATATATATGTTTCCGCAGGAATATGGTCAATATCCCTGTTTACTGTAACGTACGGTATGGACTGTCCCTCTGATATATAAAGAGTCTTGAGGTAATTGGTCCCATCGGGGAGGTTCTTTTGAACGCAACTCAGGCGCTTCAGAAGAGGATTGAATGAAACATCCAAAGCCGTCATCATATTTCCGCGACATCCTAATTCCTCCAATTTAGCATTGTGGCTCAAATCAATGGAAGTAAAACCGTCGCCATTAATAAACAGCTCCTGAAGATTGACATTCTTGCTTAAATCCAGATAACTCAAGCCGGAAATATTGTCGCAACCAATTTTACACAATTTAGCATTGTTGGAAATATCAATATTACATATTTGAGTACTTGAGAACCCGAGCACCTCCAGATTGCCATTGCCACTAACATCAAGCGACGTCAATGGATTGCCGTCACAATAAAACTCCCGTAATGACGACAGGCCTCTCAAATTAAGCTCGGATAAACTGTTCCAGTTGCAGTCCAGATATTCCAATTGTGTATTGGAAGTCAAATCAAGCTGTATAAGAGCATTATGGTCTATGTGCAAACGCTTAAGAGAAGATAATACAGACAAGTCTATTGAAGTAATGCCATTGCCTGCCAAGCCAAGGACCTCCAACTTTACAAGTTTACTCAGATCGACAAGACCGACTTCTGGGCAACTCGGATAATGTAATTCTTTAAGCTCGGGGTTCAGCGACAGGTCGGACAGGGAGCGGGCGGCGTCACTGACTATCAGACATTCCAGATGTGGGGCTTTTGACACATCTATATCGTGGGCCCGTTGGTTTTGAGCATCCTGAGGATACTCAATATTTAGGCGTCTTAATTCAGTAAAAGACGAGAAATCTGGCATATTACCCCTCAACCCTGATAATTGAATATCACGCAGACGAGGATTATGCTTAATATCAGGGTAGTTCAAATAGGTCAAGTTCAAGCATAATTCTTCCAGCAAAGGATTATGCGATAAATCAATAGTCTCCATCTCCACACCCAGGGCGCTGTTATTGGCAAGATTAAGCAGACGCAGTTTGGGATTGTTACTTACATCAACTTTATTGATCGTCCCTATCGGGCCGCCGTTGCGATATGGCCCGATATAATAATATGGCTTGTCAATGGGTAAGGTACCGTCACTGTAATTGTACCATTCACCAATACAGCAGAGGACCTCCAGGTTAGGCATATACTCGATTCCCTGAAGAGACTGAAGATTGATTTCATTTGAAGGTGACAGCCAGATCTGCGTTATTCTCTCCGCCTCAGCATAGCTTATCTGGCCATTGCCATCGGTGTCGAAATTGCTGACAAGCCACGCTCTGAATGCCGGGTCCTCAATCGGGAGAGGATCATCGACATAACAGATATTAGTCTGAGCGGGAATATGTTCTGTACTTCTATTACGTGTAACAAAGGGTATAACCTGATTGGATTTCACAAACAAGGACTTCAGAAGGTTATTCCCTTCATTATCATTCATAGGAGAACACAAAAGGCCGTTCTCGTGCTCACCGCCTGCCGAACGAGTGCCAAGTTTCGTATTGTGCGAAACATCAAGGACGGTAATATTGTTTGCCCAACAGCGTAACCACGTCAGATTCGGATTATGGGAAACATCCAGGTTCCCAAGTCCGCAATTCCAACAAGCAAGCTCTTCGAGGAGAGGATTGCCGGACAAGTCTATAGTTTTGACGTCATTGTCGTTGAGCGCAAGGTATTTTAGTTTTGCATTAGCGCTTACATCAAGTTTCGCCAAACCGATATTTGCACAGGCCAAGTCGTACAGCTCCGTCATACCGGATAAATCAAGGGTTCCTATAGGATTATTCCAACAAAGAAGCTGCTCCAAACTGTCCGGAAGTTTTAAAGAGCTGATGCGGTTGTCATAACAATGTAGCACCTTTAGTTGAGTGTTGGCAGACAAATCAAGCTCTGTCAAATGATTTCCTTCGCAGGCTAAGTCCTTCAGTTTAGTATTATTCGAAAGGTCAAGCGACGATATGTTAGAGCACATACATTGCAAGCCCTCCAACTCCTGACAGCCGGAAACATTCAGTTCTCCCGAGAAATGATTA
>CAMOGR010000131.1 GCA_946614205.1 uncultured Bacteroidales bacterium
GGGGTCCCACTGGCTGCTGACGAAGAGCGAGGCGGCGAAGAGGTCGGGATGCGTGATGTTGAAGTAGAACGACATCATTCCGCCCATCGACTGGCCGGTTGTATATAATCGGCTGGTATCCACATTGTATTCCTTGCAGACCTTTTCGAGCAGACGGATGGTCATTTCCACCTCATCGGTGGTGCTCCAGTCGTCCTGCACGGCCCAGTCGGTGTATTGCGGCACCAGCACGAACGAGGGATGCTTCTGCTGATCACGGTCGGAGGCAAACTCCAGTGCGCCGTAGCCCTGCGCGAGCGGAGCCGTCACATCCTTGCCGACAGTGCTGGCATCGGCCATGAAGAGCACAAGCGGATAGCTAGCCGTTCCATCGTAGCCTTCGGGTACGAGCAGATTGTATTCCATCGTCTTGCCCGTCTGGGAGTCGCTGAATGTAAACTGTTTGAACTTGCCCAGGGTCTCTTTTTTCAATGCCACGAAAACACTGTCAGACTCCTTGTTCATTTCCATGTGGCTTCCCTGGCGAGGGCCGCGTACACCGCCCCTTCTTTGGCCGCAGGCGGTAAAGCAAACGAGCGTTACTGCCATCAAAAACATTGCTTTTCTCATATTCTTTTCCGGAGTGTTTCGTGCAGGGCACTGGTCTCTGCCAAGACCGTTTAAAATGAATGGTAAGTTGTTACCAACGTATTGCAAGTTCCGTTCCTTTTGTTACATAATCAGCAGCCAGCCAGTGTGTGGACTCATCCCGGTGGATGGTCACGTTCAGGAATCCGGCAGCAGTAAGATAGTATTATAGGAGCACGATGGATGCCCTTTTCAAGGCACTCATTCAGTCCTACTACGAGAAAAATCCTGCGGCAAAGGTGTTCGTGAGTAAAAACTCGTAAAGTTTGAATCGCTTTGCGTATTAGAATTTTATTGTAAAACAACAGTGTTTCTCGACCGCCTTTAATCTATCTACACACAGTAGCGTGAAAGTATGCGGCGGCAGATAGGAAGAGATGTGTAAACTTACGCCCTCCGGCGGCGATAAACTTCGTTCTTGCCAAACTGCAGCGCCTTGGAGTAGTTCCAGGCGTCCCAGAAGTCGCCTGAATCGCCGTCCCAGGCGATTTCAAAGCACCTGTCGGCATAGGTAAGGTGGTTGCAGGCCTGCTGCAGGCCGCTGTCCTCCCAGACGTATTGGAGCCTCGGATACTTGCGGACCAGGTCCTTGCAGGCGCAGAACATCGCGAAGAATCGACCGCGCAGGGGCTTCTCCAGGACATCGCCCCATTCCGTTTCCCGCCAGTTGTTCGGCGATGCGGTGCAGCAGTGAGCGGCTACGGCAAGCAGCAGGAAGGGCTCTTCCACTTTCCCCAGGTCCAGGAGATTGAGTGCCAGCTTCTCGTAAGCGCTGCTCACCTTGAGGAGGTCGCCCACTTCGTGATAAGTTCCGTAGCGGACCCGCTCGTTCATTTGGTTGA
The DNA here is from genome assembly GCA_946614205.1 of uncultured Bacteroidales bacterium. The sequence goes on from CAMOGR010000131.1 coordinate 1,470, forward strand.
GATGCTCAATTTCTTCGCTGATGTAAGCTTTGAGCTGGGAAGGAATCATTCGGACCTGGCCTTTGTCGGTCCAAGCTACAAGTTGATAAGATTTTGCCATAACAGTGTACAATTTAAAGGTTTAACTTACAGTACCATCGACCTTACGTCGGATACTTTCATGACGGCGGCCAGATAATCTCTGGTGACGGCATCGCCGTCTTTTTCTACGACGTGGATGTGCGTGACATCGGCAAGAGCCCTCAGCGCCTCCGGGCCGATGTTTTTGACGCGGATGCCAGAGAACAGGTCCTGCAGCAGCAGGCCCGTTCCAAAGTCGTCGTAGAGGAACATGGAGAACTCGGGAGTTTCCCCGAGAGAAGGATTGAAGATGAGCATGAGCTCACCTTCCTTGTTTTTTAAGAAGCTGTACATTTCTCACGTATTTCAAAGAACTTCACCGGCCACCCGGCCGCTCGCGTCAGGGTACAATACACCCTTTCGAGTGGACCTTCGTCCGGTGTTGTTGAAATACGTGCCTGTTATGGCTTATAGAATGTTCACGTGTGCATAGAAACTGCTTCGGTTGGCAAAGTTACAAATGAAAGACGAAGTTGCAAGTAAAATCTATCATCGTCCGACAAAATTCTATCAAGGAGATAGATTTCGCCAAAAGCCGCGTCTTTATAGAGAGATTTTTATTAAATTTGTAATCTAACATGCGAATATCCACATTTTTATGGCACGTAAAACACCAACCCCGGAAGATATTGAATTCAATCGTCTCTTGGATGAATTTATTAAGTCCGAGTTGGATAGCGATGACACATCGGATGAAGAGGAGATTGAGTCCATCGTCTGGCCCGGCGGTTACCGATTCTATTGCAGTGCAAACAATTCCAAGGCTGAATTGCCGGTCGAAGGTGTTATTCGACGCATTTTTCCCGACAAGGAGAAGTATCTCCATATCGATATTGAACTCCCGAATATAGAAGAAAAGGGTGAACTGCACATAACCGTAGGCCTGGAAAACCAGAAGCCGGCGATGCACGCGTGGTTCGACAAGAACAATATCCCACTGTTCCGTGACGGCAAGCGGCTTCACCTGGCGTCTATCGATGTAATAAGCCTGCTGGGGCCGGACTTCACCATTCCTGCCGGAGAGTCCGTCTACATTGATATTAAAGCTTACAGAAACGACAAAGAGCTCGGCGGCTTTGTAGTAGCCATTGACGGGCCCTGGCCAGATGCAGAGATTGAATCTGAACCGGAGAATAAAGACGCCCTCAGCGATTACCTGGGCTGGGGCAATTTCAAGGCCCGGATGAAGGATATTCGAATCCGCTGCTCCGTAGGCGCCGAAAGGGAAAAAGCTGGCCTGGCGAAGAATGCGCCGCGTCTCCATACAGCCATCATCGGCCATGCGGGTACCGGCAAAACGACGGCCGTGCAGCTGATGGCAAGACTGTACAAGGAACTGGGCCTTCTGGAATCGGAGCAGGTTAATACCATCCGTGTCTCCACGCTGGCGACATCGGCCGTCAACTCTGAGAACGAGGCTGTAGAAGCAGCCGTAAATAATGCCCAGGGCGGCACACTGGTAATTGACCGGGCCCACGAGCTTTTCCGGACTGACAACAAAGGCAACTACGACACCGAGAGCCGCATTGTCCGAGCCCTGGTGGATTGCCTGAGCAATACGTCAAAGTATCCGCGTTGGATGCTGGTGCTGCTCGGAGAGCCCGAGGGTATGGAATACCTCCTGTCCAGCTATCCGGAGCTGAAGAAATGCCTTACGGAGCCCATCTATCTGGAGGACTTCAAGCCCGCAGAACTCTTCAGGATGTTCGACATCTGCTGTGAGAAACGGGGGCTCAAGCTATCCGACGATGCCCGCCGGAAACTGGAGATGTACATTCTGCACAAGTACAACCATCGCGGCCCCGGCTTTGAGAATGCGCTGTTGGTGCAGAATCTTTTCGATGATGAGATTATCCCGGCGATGTATGCCCGCCTAAAGGGAATTGAAGTTTCTACCAAGGAGCAGCTGAAGCTGGTCCTTCCGGAAGATATTCCGGCCATCGGTAGCAAGCCGGACGGTGGGATGGCAGAACTTGATGAACTTATCGGACTAGGAAAAATTAAGACCAAAGTGCGGGACTATCTGAATGCCGTGAAGCTGGCCAGCCGTCGTATGGAACTTGGTCTGCCTACTAATATGCCGCGCCTGCACATGGCTTTCCTGGGCAATCCGGGAACCGGTAAGACTACTGTAGCCGAGATTATCGGCAAAGTCTTTGCATCCTGGGGCATCCTTTCCGGTGGCCGGGTCATCCGCACCGAAAAGAGCCAGATGGTGGGCCAGTACATTGGCGAGACGGAGTTTAAGATGACGAACCTGCTCGCCCGTGCCCGGGGCAACATCCTGTTCATTGACGAGGCCTACCAGCTGGTAGAGGGTGGCGAGAAGGACCACGGACGTATTGTGATGAATTCGCTGCTGACCGAACTCGGCAAGGACAACCTGGACATGGTGGTGATTCTGGCCGGTTACACCGCACCTATGAAAAAGCTGCTGGAGAGCAACGAGGGAATTGAGAGCCGCTTCCCCAACGTGTTCAACTTCGAGGATTATACCACCGACGAGCTCATGGAAATCGGCAAGCTGATGATACGGAAGCAGGGTTTCACCCTCACAGAGGGCGCGGCTGCGAATATGCGAACCATCATCGAGGAAGAGTCCGACAAGCCTTCGCCGCGTTTTGGTAATGGCCGATTTGTGTCCAACCTGTTACAGAATGAGATTCTGGC
>CAMOGR010000132.1 GCA_946614205.1 uncultured Bacteroidales bacterium
GGCAGCCGATGACGTTCCAGCCGTCGTTGGAGTTGCCGCTGCGCTTGTGATAGCCGCGGGGTGTCTTGTAGTAAGCGTGATAGTCCTTGACGAACCAAGGAGCATCTTCGGGAAGTGGGTCGATGACACCGCCGGCGCGCTCGTAGGTGCCGGACGCATAGTCCTTCGTGCGCTGCGCGGCCAGGGCCTGACGCTTTTCCTGGCGCTGGGCGGGTGTATCTTCGCTGGCGAAATAACCTTCCACGTTGACCTTGCTCATATCGTACATCGTACTGGCTACGGTTGCCTTGATTCTCGGGTCAAGCGCTGCAGCGTTGATCGCCATACCGCCAAAGCCGCAAATGCCGATGATGCCGATGCGCTCGGGATCCACCAGCTCGCAGGTGGAAAGGAAATCCACTGCCGCCAGGAAATCCTCCGTATTGATGTCCGGAGACGCCATCCTGCGAGGCTCTCCGCCGGACTCGCCCGTAAAGGACGGGTCGAAGGCGATGGTCAGGAACCCGCGCTCGGCCATGTGCTGGGCATAGAGGCCACTCGACTGCTCCTTCACGGCACCGAAAGGGCCGCTCACCGCAATGGCGGGAAGTTTCCCCTCCGCATTCTTGGGAACATACATATCGGCCGCCAGCTCAATGCCGTAGCGGTTGTGGAAGGTGACCTTGCTGTGGTTCACCAGTTCAGACTTGGGGAAGGTCTTGTCCCACTCCTGGGTAAGGTTCAGTGTGCTCATATTTGTTTTTTTGTTTGATTGACAGGCAAGCAGCATCAGGGATGCGGTGCAGACTGTGAAGATGGATTTGATATTCATATCGCTCATGTTTGATGTGGCAAAGGTAGCTGCTTTCATGCGGATTCTTTTACCTATTTTTGCCCAATTTCTACCAATATCGCAGATTCTTAGTATATTTGCGCTCAACAGATACCCTTTCAAGCATTATGAAGAACATCCTGCAACTCTCCAATCCCAATATTTATGCCCGCCAAAGGCTCAAGGCGAAACTAAACCATTTTTAATTTGCAACAGAAAAAATCGTATCTTTGCAAAACAAGGCTTGAAACGTCAACTCAAATGAGTGGTCAAAGCCTAAATCTGCAATATGTTTATAGATATTTTTATAAGTCTATGAAAAAAGCCATTATCCTTTTTGTCGCACTCTTCTGCGCCGCAGGCCTGCTTGCCCAGACAAGCAAGCTTCCCACTGTAATAGATATCGTATCCGTAGAAGACGAGAATACCGGTGACTCGGTGGAGATAGTCAACATCCCTGTCGAGGGGGTTAACTATTATTGGCTCCATTTGGGGGAAATGGGAATCGGAAATAGGACTGTACAAATCAATCTGGACCCCGTTTACCAGCTCTACATCCCGCTTGGAGAGAACATCACCGGCGCCGTCGCGACTATGGAAGAGCTCAAGACCCTTTTCAAGGAGCCCAATGGCACCACTCGGGAAATCCAGGGCAGTTTCAAGCCCTTCTTTCCCGGAGAAAACCTTGAAACCGTCAAGGCAATCAAGTACAAACCGCTCCTCACAAACCAAATCCAGTTCGTCATTGAGCGTGACGGTTATCTGCGGGTGACTTACATCTCCAAGTCCGACTTCAACTCACTCCTTCGCGGCCTTAAGTTACACGGGAAGCTTCATCCTTCCGAAAAGTAAGGATGAAGTTTCTTCCACCTTGTCGCTTTGTCCATGACTCACCGTGTAACATACATGGCGGCAGCGGCTTTTTACGCACCACAGAACTATCATAGACATGTACAAATTTAAACCGACCCTGCTGCACCTGCTCGCCGGCGCCGCTATCGTTTTAGGTTCAGCCGCCTGCTCCCAAAAAGCGGCCTTGACGGTGGAACTGAAATCGGAGGAAGACCTCTCCGGCCTTACCCTAAGCACATCGGCAGGCAATTATTTTGACACGAAATACTCCGGACGGGAAGACATCCGTCTATTCCGGGTGAACACCGAGGCCGACGGCATCCAGGCTGTGCGCCAGGGCTTGGCCGACGTCCACGTAACGGACGAGGTGGCTTTTTCCAAAAGCGCCCGCGAAAGACTGGGCATCAAAATGGCCTTCCGGGGAGAAGAAAGTTTCGACGTCGCCTTCGCGGTCCGCAAAGGGAACCAGGCGCTGCTGGAGGAAATGAACCGCTTTATTGAAGCTTCCAAGGCCGACGGGTCGCTGGATTCCCTCATCAGCCATTGGCTCAACGGGACTCCCGCCCCTGCGATGCCCTCTACGGGAGAAGCCTCCCCTCAGGAGCCCCTCAGATGCATTACCGCGATAAACATGGAGCCCGTATGCTTCCTTTGGGAAGGCGGTGAGTGGAGGGGTATGGATGCCGATCTCCTCAGGCGTTTCGCCATTTGGAGCGGAAGGAGTTTCGAGATGTCTTTCATGGACCTGGGGTCGGGCATCATCGCCCTGAATACCGGGCAGTGCGACGTTGTGAGCGCATGCCTGTATATAACGGAGGAGCGACAGAAATCCGTGGACTTCACCATCCCTTACTATTTATGCCGCGGCGGGTATTTCGTGCTTGACAAAGGAGCCTTTTCCGGAATGGGCCTTTGGGACCGCCTGAAGATGAATTTTGTCACCGAAGGCCGTTGGAAACTCATCGTGAACGGCCTTCTGGAAACCCTGAAGATCACCCTCTTTTCCATCCTGCTGGGAACCCTGCTGGGCATGGGTGTCTGCGCCATGCTCCGCAGCCGGCGCAGATGGGTCAGCAAGGCGGCGAACCTGTATGGCGCCTTCATCCAGGGCATACCTACCCTGGTTCTTCTCCTGATCATGTTCTATGTCGTATTTGCCAATGCCGGGATGGGCGGTTCGCTGGT
>CAMOGR010000133.1 GCA_946614205.1 uncultured Bacteroidales bacterium
CCACCTGCCGCTTCACCTACGGCACAGTAAAGAGTTACGAGCCCAAGGACGGCGTGCTCTACAAATACTACACTACGCTCAAGGGCGTAATGGAGAAAGAGGACCCCGACAACTACGAATTCCGCGTTCCCGCCAAGCTCAAGGAGATATATGAGAAGGGCGACTACGGCCAGTATGCCAACGCCGACGGCGAACTCGTCACCTGCTTCCTCACCAACCTCGACATCACAGGCGGCAACTCCGGCAGCCCCGTGCTCGACGCCGACGGCAACCTCATCGGACTCGCCTTCGACGGCAACTGGGAGGCCATGAGCAGCGACGTGATGTTCGAGCCCAACCTTCAGAGATGCATCTGCGTCGACATCCGCTATGTCCTGCTGATGATGGACAAATTCGGCGGCGCAGGCTACCTGCTGAACGAAATGAACATCGTGCGCCCCTGTTGCAAGGAGTGCGGAGAGACAAAATGCGAAAAGAATGACTGAAAAAGAAATACTTAATCTGCTCCGCGGCGTGCGGCATCCCGGCCAGGGAGACCGTACGCTGGAGGAGCTTGGGATGATACATTCCATCGAAGGCTCGACGGTTACGCTTGCCTTTTCCAAGCGCCGCGACCCTCTTGCCGAATACCTTATAGGAGCAACGCGCGCAGCCCTCATCCGCGGCGGAGTCAAGGACCCTGAGGTCAAGACCGTCGTGCTGGAGGAGGCCGCGCCCAGGAAGAAGGGCGTGGAGTTCAGCACCGAGAACCTCACCAACGTCCGCCACATCGTGGGCGTCGCGTCCGGCAAGGGCGGCGTGGGCAAAAGCACCGTGGCGGTGAATCTCGCATGCGCCCTTGCGCGCCTTGGTTACAAGGTAGGCCTTGCCGACGCCGACGTGTACGGCCCTTCCGTACCGCTTATGACCGGCACCGAGGGAGCCTCCCCGATGGCGGAGGAGGTGGACGGACGCGAACTCATCGTACCGCTTGAGAAGTTCGGCGTGAAGTGGATGAGCATAGGCTACTTCGCCGACCGCGGACAGGCTCTCATCTGGCGCGGTCCCATGGCGAGCAACGCCCTCAAGCAGATGATCCTGCAGGTGAAGTGGGGTACGCTCGACTTCCTGCTCATCGACATGCCTCCGGGGACGGGCGACATTCACATCAGCCTGCTGCAGGAGGTGCCCATGGAGGGTGCGCTCCTTGTCACCACTCCCCAGGAAGTTGCCCTCGCAGATGTAGAGAAGGGTGCCAACATGTTCCGCAACAAGCAGATAGAGCGGCCCATCTTCGGTCTGGTGGAGAACATGGCATGGTTCACTCCGGCAGAGCATCCAGACGAGAAGTACTACATCTTCGGACGTGACGGCGGGGCCCGCATGGCACAGGATCTGGGCATAGAACTGCTCGGCCGCATCCCTCTCGTGCAGAGCATACGCGAGAGCGGCGATGCCGGTGAGCCCGCAGCCCTCGGCACCCGTCCCGACGCAGAAGCCTTCCTCGCCCTCGCCGGCCGTCTGGCAGAAAAACTCGGATAGTATTATGGGACAAAACGGATACTGGAGCCGAGGGTGGCTACAGCTTCCAAGGTGGTATCCGTTTTGTCCCGTCAACGTCAATAATATGGAAGTCAGAGCAAAGAAGGCCCTTGGCCAGCATTTTCTGGTGGATCAGGGAATCGCCCGGCGGATTGTAGATTCGTTGCGTGAAACGGATACTGGTGCCGAATCGTTGCTTAAACCGGATACTGCTGCTAAATCGCCGCGTGAATCGGAAGTGTTTAATAATCAGGGAAATAACAAAAATAACCTGGGCGTTTCGACCCGGGTTATTTCCAGTAACAGCCTATTAGACAGCGACTTACAATTCACGCCACATCAGGGCATTCGGAGCGAAGCGACGCAGGGGGTATCGGGGGGAACGCCCCCCGTCCCCTGGGGGTGCAGGGGGATAGTTGACTGCTGCGGCAGCAGCGAAGCGACGCAGGGAGCCCCGGGGGGAACGCCCACTGTCCGCCGGGGGAGCAAGGGGGAGGCAGGTCTTCCGGAACTTCCGAAGGATGTTCTGGAAATCGGTCCGGGCATGGGGGTGCTGACGCAGTACCTTCTGCAGCGCGAAGACATTGACCTCAAAGCGGTTGAGCTGGACGGAGAAAGCGTGGACTACCTGCTGACTCACTTTCCCGGCATCCAGGGCAAGCTCCTTCAGGCCGACTTTCTCCGCCTCGACATGCATCGTGTCTTTCCGGGACCGTACCGCATTATAGGCAACTTCCCCTACAACATTTCCTCCCAGATTTTCTTCAAGATACTGGATGACAGGGAACGTGTCCCCGAAGTCGTCTGCATGATACAGAAGGAAGTGGCGGAACGCATCGCAGAGAAGCCCGGAAGCAAGACTTACGGCATCCTGAGCGTACTGCTGCAGGCATGGTACGACATCGAGTACCTGTTCACAGTGGAGCCGGGGGCATTCGCGCCGCCTCCCAAGGTACGCTCAGCGGTCATCCGGCTGAGCCGGAACGGCCGAGTGCAGCTCGGCTGCGACGAAAAACTCTTCCGCACAGTCGTCAAAACGGCTTTCAACCAGCGCCGCAAGACCCTGCGCAACGCTCTCAAACCCATCTTGAAGGACAGGACTGCCCTTCCGGAAGACATCTCAGCCATGCTTGACCTTCGCGCCGAACGCCTTGGCGTTGAAGATTTCATCCTGCTCACAAACTCACTCTCCTGATACTTATGAACTCTTTGGCTAAACTCCTTTCCGCCTTCCTGGCCGCAGCCGCAATTGCATCCTGCGTAAGGTTTGACAACAGCGAAATCAAAAGCGAGCTTTCCGACATCAGGGACCGCCTGACCGCCCTTGAAGAAAAGGCAGGAGGCGACGTCTCCGGCCTTTGGGAAATAGTCAACGCCCTGAGCAACAGCGTCACAATCAATTCCGTCAGCGAAACCGACGACGGCTGGGTATTAAGGTTCAGCGACGGAAGGGTGGCGACCCTCGGCAAGGCTGGCGCTGCCGGCACGCCTGCCCTCGGAGCCAAACAAGACACCGACGGCGTTTACTACTGGACCCTGGACGGACAGTGGCTGCTCGGAGAGGACGGGAAGAAGCTGCCTGTAACCGGTTCCGACGGAGCGCCCGGCGTAGCTCCCCAGCTGAAGATTGACGAGGGCTTATGGTACCTCTCCACCGACGGGGGCAATACCTGGACGATGCTCGGCAAGGCAACGGGAGAAGACGGTGACGCCTTCTTCAAGGAAGTCACCTGGGACGATGAATCCGTATATGTCACCATGGCGGACGGTAGCTCGTTCGAACTGCCCCGCGGATTCGGCCTCGTGGCCTCCATAGCCGTAATCCCCGACTACATCGACGGCACTGTGAAGGCAGGTACGGGCCCGTTCACGATTCGCTTCAAGGTGGCTCCGGAGAGTGCCGCGGAAAGCATTCTCAGGCTCAGCATCGACTGCTTCACTCTGAGTGCGGTATACATGCTCACAAAAGGCGCTGAAGCGGGCGAACTGACAAGCCTCCCAATCCACGAAATGGAAGCCGCCGACGGCATCCTTACGATAGTCACCGACGGTTACGGCCTTGCCGGCGAGTTTGCCGGCGGCACCCTCGGAGTCAGCGCATCCCTGTTCATCAGCGACGGAGCTTCCCTCTCCGTGAACACCGGCTACTTCCCCCTCCGGCCCAGCAACGAATATCTGGGCCACAAGTACGTGGACCTCGGTCTCGAGTCCGGAAACAAGTTCGCAAACGCCAACTTCGGCGCCGCGGGTCCGGAAGATACGGGCGTTTATATCGCCTGGGGCGAGCGGGAGGCGAAGGAGGATTACAGCTGGAACTCCTATCTGTGGTGCAACGGCACCGAAAGCACCATCACAAAGTATAACGACACCGACGGACTGGCATCTTTCGGCGACAACGCTTACACCGATGACGTCGTCCGCCAGGAATGGGGTGGAGAATGGCGCACCCCTACCCGGGAAGACTGGGAGGAACTCATGGACGGCAGCAAGTTCAAGTGGGTATGGACCAGCAGGAACGGCAAGTCCGGGTACGAAGTCACAAGCAGGAATGACGACTATGCAGGACAGTCCCTTTTCCTTCCCGCAACCGGCGCCCTGACCGGTGCGGAACTGCAGGACAAGAATGCGGGGTATTACTGGTCCTCGACACGCAGCACGTCCCCGTCAAGCGCCTGCGGCCTATATGTCTCTTCGGACAAATTCTATCTGGGAGACATGTTCCGCTCCTCGGGATTTGCCATACGGCCCGTCCTCGGAAAGTACGAGAAGCAGGAAATCAAAAGCCGCCGGAGACAAGCGGCCTGCGGTATTTAGCGGTACGCCCGTCTTCTATGACTCCCGACCAGTTGAGGCCGTAGGCAAAATCGTAGGTATTGCCTTCGGAATCCTTGTAGCACCGCATGTCGCGGGGTACGTCTTCGCATTGTGCTTCGACGGTTTCCATATCAGCGGGAAGCTGGCAGGGAAGAAGGCCGTAAGGCTCTGCCGCTCCGCTCATTATGTCCAGAATCGCGTTGTTGGAAACGCCGCAGACGGTAAGCAGTGCGTCGGCCCAGGGCTCGATTTCGGCGGGGACGAACGGACGTTCCATCGCAACAACCACAACTACGGGCTTTTCTCCCATCGCAATCTTGGTATCCTTGACGAGTATGGCGTCGGTGGCGTTGGAGGATGTCTCTTCGAAGCCGCGATAGCTGCGGTTTGAAGATGATTCCTTGGGGTCTCCGCCGGCTATGCTGTGTTCCCTTGCATTTACGGCCTTGTACGGGCCCCATTGCAGGCTAATCGGATTGTAGTGGCCCTCGGGATAATCTTCGTTGGGCTGAACATAACCCCAATGTCCCACCGGACTCTTGATGCATACGATGGCGAAGTCGGCTTCAGCCGGGGAATCCACTACTTCGTAATACCTGCCAAGCAGTTCCTTGGAAATCGGGTATTCATCGTATTCCGGCGTGGGTTTCTGCCAGTGGGACAAGCCTGCCGGAACGTGGCGGAGAGGCTCATACACCTTGAGCCGTCCGGCCTTCGGAAGTACTCCGCCTGAATTCTTCAGCAGCACTACACTCTTCAGCTGAGCATCGTAACCCGCCGCCGTAAACTCCTTGCAGCCAACAACTTGGTCAGCCTTCTGCGGACTCACGTAGGGGTTCTCGAAGAGGCCGGTATTGAAGATGTTTACAAGTATCCGGCAGGCGCTCCGCTCAAACCTCTCGCGGGCGCTCCGTTCTCCGTATTTGGCCTCCCACAGGCGATAGGCTTCAATGCTCACGGCATTGTCTTTCGCTCCTCCGAGCTGGTCGACTCCTGCTTCGAAACACTTGAGGCGCTTTTCTGCCGGAGAGAGGGTCTCCACGCCCCACGGAGTGCCCTTGTGCTCCCAGGGAACGTTGTACTCCATCACTATGCCCCAGTCCGTGCAGACAACTCCCTCGTACTTGTATCTGTCTCTCAGCAGATCCCCGATGATGTACTTGGAGAATCCGTTGCCTACGTTCTCACCGCTTGGGTCCTGTCCGTAAGAAATGGTGTAATAAGGCATTACCGCCGACGCCATACGGGTCTTTCCGGGCAGCTTGAACGCACCCTCGGTAAAAGGGACAAGCCCCTGGGCAAAGTTGTTCCCGGGGTACACGGCATATTTTCCCGTCCCGAAGTGGGCATCCCGGCCTCCTTCGCCCGAGCCGCCGCCCGGCCAGTGCTTGACCATGCAGTTCACGGATTGGTTGCCCCAGCCGGTCTTGCTGCCGGGCGTAGTCTGGAAGGCCTCGCAGTAGGTACGGGCGATGTCGCGGCAGAGGGCCGGATCCTCGCTGAAAGTACCGTAGAAACGGCGCCAGCGGGGGTCGGAAGCCATATCCACCTGAGGAGACAGAGCGGTCGTGATGCCGAGGGCGCGATATTCTGCCGAGACCATTTCGCCATGCCTGCGTATGACGTCCATGTCGAAAGTGGCGGCCAGCCCCATCTCGCGGGGCCATTTGGAGATATTGCTGGTTCCGGAGGGGTCGTACTCGCCGTCGGGCTCGGGCTTGTAATTGTTGACGTTCGCCGTGCCGTTCGTGTAGTTGCGAGGGTCCGATGAATTGTTTGACGGGATTCCTAGCCGTTCCTGCTCACAAAGCGCCTGGACGTTGTTGGACCATGCGGCACCAGTGGACGGGGTGGCGACCTCCCGCACCAGCATGTGGCGGATGTGGTCGTCTGTGAGAAGG
>CAMOGR010000134.1 GCA_946614205.1 uncultured Bacteroidales bacterium
CGCCGCCGGTGAGGTTCCCGCCGAATTCTGGTACGGAATCCTTCCCAAGATGAACGCCGATTATCCCGACATCTATCTGCTCGCCGAGGCCGAACGGGACAACCTGGCCGATCCTACCGTAACCTTCGACGCCAACTATGCATGGGAGCTTCATCATCTGCTCAACGGCCTGGCACAGGGCAGCAAGACCGTTCAGGATCTCAAGGATTACGTAGCGCGCGACGCGGCCCGGTTCCCCCGCAAAGCCTTCAGGCTTACCTTCACCTCCAACCACGACGAGAACTCCTGGGCGGGCACCGAATTCGAGCGCGAGGGCGAAGCGGCAGATGCATGTGCTGTGCTTTGCTTCACCCTTCCCGGCAGCCAGCCGCTCATCTACACCGGTCAGGAAATCGGTCTCGACCGCAGGCTGGCCTTCTTCGAGAAGGACCCCATAACGGACTGGACTGCAAACGAATACACCAAATTCTGGAAAACCCTCGTAAACCTCAAGCACGACAACCCCGCACTCGCAGCAGGTGAGAAGGGAGGAGAAATCGTATGGTGGGAGACACCCGGCGCCGACGGCGTGGTGGCCTTCCATCGCGAAGTCAAGGGCAACAAGGTCATAGTCCTCGCCAACTTCGGCACGGCTGCCAAGGACGGCGCTGTGCTCGAAGAGGTTGAGGCCAACGACAACCGTCCCCAGAGCGCCAAAATCGAGGAGCCTTTCGCCAACCTCAAGGCGGAACCTGTCACCTGGACCATCAAGCTCGACGGCACCTATTCCAATGTCTTTACGGGCGAAAGCCTCGAGGGAGAACAAACGATAACTCTCGCGCCAGGCGATTATCTCGTCCTGACCAAGTAATCCTCCGGAAAAGATATCAATAATTTGTTTTTGTCTGCATAATGCTATACATTTGCAAAAAATGATAGCGTTATGCAGACTGAACGTATACAGACAGCCATCAGGCTCGACGCAGACCTTTACAACAGGATCCGGAGAAGGGCGCATATAGAAAAGCGCTCAATAAACAGTTACATAGAAAAGGTTCTTGATGATCATACCAAAGTCATCTACCCCGCCTCCAGCCCCGACCTCACCATATCAGAGGTCATACGCTCCATGGCGGGCTCTGTCAAGCCCCGTAAATTCACGCAGGAAGAACTCGATGCAGATCCCAAACTTGCTTATCTTGTAAAAAAACTCGGACTATGAGAGCATTCCTTGACACAAACGTACTGGCAGATTTCCTCATGACGGGAAGGCCCTGCCACGATGAGGCGGTGGCGATTTTCGAAAATCTGCAACGGCATACCTTCGAGGCTTTTGTGACCACCCAGAGCCTTATCGACCTTGCATACATTTCTGCAAAATTCGAGAACGGGAAAGAACAGTTTCCCGTTTTTACCGAATGGATAACGGAGCATATAAACGTCAGGCCAATAGAAGTATTCAGCATAAATGAGGCATTGCGGGACAAGAATCCGGACTTTGAGGACAATGCCCAGATATCAGCCGCCATCGATATCGGATGTGACGTATTCGTAACATCAGACAATGGCATCTTGTCAAGGCATTCAGATGGAAGCATAGATTTTATCTCTCCGTCAGATTTCCTGGGCAGAAAAGAATAATCCAAAAAATCGCTATATTTACAAGTTGAACAACTTGCATTTATAGCGATATGAAAAAGACCGTTCTCATAATTGCAGCCATCGCCGTCCTGGCGGGATGCACAAGTGGATTCAATCCCGGGAGCGTCCGCGATTTCTCCCCCGAGGAACTTTCCCGTGTAGAGCCTCTCAGCTGGTGGACCGGCATGGTCACTCCTCTCCAGCTTCTGGTGCAGGGGCCCTCAATCAGCAGTTACGACGTAAGCATAGAAGGCCTTCAGGGCATATCCGCAGAAGCCATACACAAGGCCGACAGCCCCAATTACCTCTTCATCGACGTCCATATCGGCCCCTCGGCCAAGAGCGGCACTTGCTGGCTCGTCTTCAGCAAGGACGGTGAACCGGCATTCAAATATCCATACAGGATACAGGACCGCAGCGAAGGCAGCGCAGACCGCGGCAGCTTCACGACCGAAGACATGATTTACCTCATCATGCCCGACCGCTTCGCCTCCGCCACGGCCGCCAACGATGCCGCATGGCCCGGCGGCACCTACGACGACGGCTCCGCCGTAGCCTGGACGGTTCCCGCCACTCCGGACAAGGTGGACCGCACCGACCCTGTGGCCCGCCACGGAGGAGACCTGCAGGGCATGATTGAGCACCTGGACTATGTCGCCGGGCTCGGCGCCACGGCCGTCTGGAACACTCCCCTCCTGCTCGACAATCAGGAATTCGAATCCTACCACGGCTACGCCTGCGCCGACTACTATCACATAGACCCCCGCTTCGGCGACAATGCCCTGTACCGCGAATACGTCCAGAAGGCCCACGAAAAGGGCCTCAAGGTCATAATGGACATAGTCACCAACCACTGCGGCACAGCCCACTGGTGGATGGAGGACGCCCCCTTCGGCGACTGGATTCACCGCTTCCCCGAGTACACGCAGATGAACGCACTGTTCTCGGTGTACATGGACCCGAACGCAGCAAAAGCGGACCTGGAAAGGCAGCAGAGCGGCTGGTTTGTCCCCAGCATGCCCGACATGAATCTCGACAACCCCTTCGTGCTCAAATACTTCCAGCAGTGGGCGGTGTGGTGGATTGAATATGCCGGGCTCGACGGCCTGCGCGTCGACACATACCCCTACAACGAGCCGGGTCCCATGTCGAAATGGTGCGCCGCAGTCCGCGAGGAATACCCGGGCATGAACATAGTGGGAGAATGCTGGGACATGAACATCCCGCAAGTGGCCTACTGGCAGAGCGGCAACCCCAACAAGAACGGCTTCGACAGCAATCTCCCCAGCATCATGGACTTCCCCCTGCAAAGGGCAATAATTACCGCACTCTGCGAAGACCAGGTGTGGTGGGACGAGGGCATGACGCGGGTGTACTCGGTGCTCGCCCAGGACTTCGCATACCACGACCTGGACAAGATGATGATTTTCTTCGCCAACCACGACCACATGCGCACGGGCGACATCTTCAAGGCCAATCCTGAAAAGATGAAACTCGCCCTCACCATGCTCGCAACGCTCAGGGGCATTCCCCAGCTGTATTACGGCGACGAAATGTTGTTCCTCGAGCGCAAGGACTGCCCCAGCCACGACGGAGCCAAGCGCATCGACTTCCCGGGCGGCTGGCAGGGCGACGCCACCGACCTCTTCACGCCGGAGGGCCGAGCAGCTGCCGGCGCCCCCCTGTATGCAGACGCCGCTTCCCTGCACGACTACACCGCGCGCCTCTTCAACTGGAGAAAGACCTGCCCCGCAGTGCAGCACGGCAAGACCCTCCACTTCCTCTCCCGCAAGAATACGGGCGTAAGGAACATCACCGACAACACCTACTCTTACTTCAGATACACCGACACCGACGCGGTTTTCGTATACATCAACAATACCGCCGAACCCCGCACTCTTGACTGGAGCCACTACGCGGAATTCGTCCAGGGCCCCGTAAGCGGCACCAATGTCCTCACCGGAGAGGCCCTCACGCTGAAGGACGGAATCGAAATCGCCCCCTTCAGCGCCCTGGTCGCAGAATATAAACGTTAACATCCCCTCAAGTCAATTACAACACAATGAATACCAACCAGTTAATCAAAGCGACCCTGATTTCCCTTGCCCTGCTTGCAGCCGCAGCCTGCTCCAGGCAGCAGACAGCAAAGTTCGACTATACCATCAGCAGCCCGGACGGCACGGTAACGGCCTCGTTCGGCCTGACTCCGGACGGACGTCCCTGCTACAAACTGGACCGCAGCGGACAGGCCATCATAGAACCCTCTTGTCTGGGATTCACTCTCACCGACGGTGAAAGCCTCCGTGCACAGAGGGAGAACGAGTATTACAAAGGAAACGGCCTCAACCCTACCGACGGAGCCAACCTGTATTCCGGTTTCCAAATCTGCGGCACAGAAACTTCCAGCCTGGATGAAACCTGGAATCCGGTATGGGGCGAGGAATCCGAAATCCGGAACAATTACAACGAACTGCTGGTCCGCATGGAGCGCAAGGACGGAGTCCGCATGAACGTACGCCTGCGCCTGTACGACGAAGGCCTCGGCCTGCGCTACGAATTCCCGCAGGACAACACACTCCGCTACTTCAACATCAAAGAGGAACTTACGGAGTTTGCCCTCAGCGGTGACCACACCGCATGGTGGATCAGCGGCGACTACGACACCCAGGAGTACAACTACACCAGGAGCCGCATCAGCGAGATTGCAGCGCACTCCCGCGCCACCCGACTTTCAAATGCTTCGGCGACCGGTTTCAGCGACACCGGAGTGCAGACAGCCCTCCAGCTCAAGACCGACGACGGCCTGTACATCAACATTCACGAAGCGGCCGTAATCAATTATCCCACTGCAAACCTCCTGCTGGAGGAGGGCACCAATACCTTCCGTATCTGGCTCACCCCCGACGCCGAGGGCGTAAAGGGCCGCCTCCAGGCCCCATGCGTCACCCCCTGGCGCACGGTGATGGTGGTTGACGACGCCCGTAAAATCCTTGCATCCAGGATGATACTCAACCTGAACGAACCATGTGCCCTCGACGACGTGAGCTGGATTCATCCCGTAAAATACATGGGCGTATGGTGGGAAATGATAACCGGACGCTCCGAATGGTCCTACACCTATGACGTTCCTTCCGTACAGCTCGGCATCACCGACTACAAGTCCCTCAAGCCCCACGGCAGGCACGGCGCCAACAACGAAAACGTGCACCGTTACATTGACTTCGCCGCGGCAAACGGCTTCGACGCCCTGCTCATCGAAGGCTGGAACGAGGGCTGGGAAGACTGGTTCGGCTGCCAGAAAGACTACGTGTTCGACTTCGTCACCCCCTACCCCGACTTCGACCTTCCCGCGCTCAACGAGTACGCCCACCGCAAGGGCATACGCCTCGTTATGCACCACGAAACCTCCTCTTCCACAGTTAATTACGAGCGCCACATGGAGGCCGCTTATTCCCTCATGAACCGCTACGGCTACGACGCCGTGAAGAGCGGGTACGTGGGCAACATAATCCCCTACGGCGAGCACCACTACAGCCAGCCTCTGATCAACCACTACCTGTATGCCATCAAAGAGGCGGCAAAGCATCACATCATGGTCAACGCCCATGAGGCGGTCCGCCCTACGGGACTCTGCCGCACCTGGCCCAACCTCATCGGCAACGAGTCCGCAATGGGCACGGAATACCGCGCCCACATCAACCCCGGGCACACTTCGATACTGCCGTTCACGCGCCTGCAGGGTGGCCCGATGGACTACACCCCCGGCATCTTCGAGACCGACATGTCCATCACGGCTCCGGGACAGACAGGAAAGATGCGCCATACCATAGGCAACCAGCTCGGCCTGTACGTCACTTTCTACTCGCCCCTGCAGATGGCCGCCGACCTTCCCCAGAACTACGAGCGCTTCCCCGACGCCTTCCAGTTCATCAAGGACGTAGCGGTCGACTGGGAAAAATCCATCTACCTTGAAGCCGAGCCCGGCGAGTACATAGTCACCGCCCGCAAGCCCAAACTCAGCACCCTCAACGCCGCTGCCGAAGGTCTCAAGGCCCTTCCCGACGGCCGTCCCGACATGCTCAGCGGCGCAGCCAAGTTCGTCTACGGCCTGCCCGACCATGCCACCGCAAAGGCACTCAAGGGCGCCGAACCCCTGGACGTCTGGTACGTGGGAGGCGTGTGCGGAGAGAAGGAGCACGAGACCACGGTGGCACTCGACTTCCTCGACCCTGACAAGTCCTACGAGGCCATGCTCTACTGCGACGCCCCAGAGGCTGATTACGAGACCGCTCCCCAGGCATACAGCATCAAGTCTTACATAGTGAACAGCAAGGGATTCCTGCAGGTCCACATGGCCCGTGGCGGAGGTTTCGGCCTGACGCTCAGAGAAATCCGCCAGACCCGATGAGTTCTGCCGGAATAATCATACTTGCAATCATCGCCGCCCTGGCGGCCTATGCCGCATGGCTGTTCAGCCCGCCCGGCGCTCCCAAGCCTATGCTACCGGAGGAGAAGGAACGCGCCCTTCTGGAACATGTGCCCGCAGACACCGCCGAGGGCAACAATCTGGAGACCTTCACTTCCTTCAACCCCATGATAGAGAAGATGGAGGAAGACATCGAGACGGCACAGAGCTACATCCACATACTCTTTTTCAAGTATGAGGACGACCCGGTGGGCCGAAGAGTATCGGAGCGCCTTGAGCGCAAAGCCGCGCAGGGGGTGGAAGTCCGCGTGCTCGTGGACGACGCCGTCAACAAGACCCGTGAACGCCTGTACGGCGAAATGCGCTCGCACGGCGTCCAGGTAAAGCTGTTCTCGCCCATGCACATCCCGATAATCAAGAGTGACAACTACCGCAACCACCGCAAGATAGTGGTGGTCGACGGCCGGGTGGCCTACGTCGGGGGCATGAATATCGCCGAACGCTACGGCATAGGTCTCACCTGGGGCAGATGGAGGGACACGCACCTGAGAATCACCGGCCCTGCAGTAACCCGCTGCGAATACGCATTCGCCCGGGACTGGGCCTACAAGGGAGGTGAAGTGCTGTCGGACGCCAAATACTCGCCAGTGCAGGCCCCCGCAGGGAACATCAGGGCCGATGTGGTCTGCAGCGGTCCCCGTGGAGACGGTCCGGCAATCATGCACCGCATCTGCCGCATGCTTGACGAAAGCAAGAGCTACGCATGGCTGGAGTCTCCATACCTCATTCCCACGAACGAAGTTCGCGACTCGCTCCGACGTGCCGCCGCAAGGGGCGTCGACGTGCGTATCATCATCCCGCCAAGGGGTGACCGCGGCGTGCTCACTCCGCTGTGTACCAACTCATACATCGAAGAAATGCTCGAAGCCGGAGTACGGATAGCCCGCTACCGCAGCGGATACATGCATTCCAAGACCATAGTATGCGACGACCATCTCGTAACCGTAGGTTCCACCAACATCGACCCGCGGAGCTATATTCTTGACTACGAAATCAATGTGTTCATAGACAACGAGGATTACGCACACCGCATGAAGGAGGTGTTCGCAGCCGACGAGGCCATCTCCGACTATATGGAAAAAGAATGTTGGGCCAGAAGGGGCCTTCTCGCGCGGGCTGGCGAGAAATTTGCAAGACTCGGGTCTGCCCAATTTTAGAATAGAACAAGGTGTTTATGGAAAATACGAAACAAGCGGAAAGGATACAGACATCAATCATCAACGGAGCCGAACGCAAGGCGCTCAACTGGCTTGCAGCACACATGCCCGAATGGGTGACATCGGATATGCTCACCGTCGTAGGCATAGTTGGCGCAGCCCTTATCGGAGCGGGATTCATACTGTCGGACTGTAACATCAACTGGCTGTGGCTCAGTAGTTTCGGTCTTCTCGTAAACTGGTTCGGAGATTCCCTTGACGGCAGTCTTGCCCGCTACCGCAACACCCAGAGACCCATATACGGCTATTACCTGGACCACACCGTCGACTGCATCAACATGACATTCATGTTCGCCGGCGTTGGGCTTTCCGGCCTCGCACGCATGGACCTGGCACTCTTTGCCTACCTGATTTACACTTTCATGATTGTGAACGTAAGCATCAACGCCCACCTCAAGAGCGAGTTCAAGCTTACTTACGCCAAGCTGGGTCCCACCGAGTTCAGAATTATTGTAGTCATCCTCAACACTTTGCTGATATTCATCGAACCGCTCAGGGAAATTGCCGTACCAGCAAGGCTGCTCGGGCACAGCATGGTCCTGCGCTTCATGGACTTCGTATGCCTGTTCACAATCCTGCTGCTGGGCTGCATCTACATATGCACCATAATCAGCGACGCCCGCGGCTACGCCAGAATCGACCCACCAAAGAAATATGGAAAGAACTCTTAAAACCATCGGCGTCCTCACCTCAGGAGGCGATGCTCCCGGAATGAACGCCGCCATCCGTGCCGTCACACGCACCGCACGCTTCCACGGCATAAACGTAATCGGCATCATGCGCGGTTACCAGGGACTCATCGAGA
Source organism: uncultured Bacteroidales bacterium (assembly GCA_946614205.1). The sequence goes on from CAMOGR010000134.1 coordinate 8,129, forward strand.
ATGAGTTCGTAAAATTCACCTCGTCGTCCGTATCCAACACCATCCAGCGCGGAGGCACCATACTCAAAACCGCCCGTTGCGGGGACTTCCTCACACCCGAGGGCCGCAAGAAGGCGTACGAGAACATGGTCAAGGCGGAGATGGACGCCCTGGTTGTCATAGGCGGCAACGGTTCCCTAACCGGCGCACAGCTGTTTGCCCGCGAGTACGACATCCCCATCATCGGCCTCCCCGGCACCATAGACAACGACCTCTACGGCACTGACTCCACGATAGGCTACGATTCGGCACTCAACACAATCGTCGAGTGCGTGGACAAGATACGCGACACAGCCAACAGCCACGACCGCATATTCTTCATAGAGGTGATGGGACGCGACGCCGGTTTCCTGGCCCAGAACAGTGCCATAGCCTCCGGAGCCGAGGCCGCAATCATCCCCGAAGGGAACACCGACGTGGACCAGTTGGCCGAATTCATCGAAAGGGGCAAGCGCAAGAGCAAGAACAGCGCCATCGTCCTCGTGAGCGAGGCCCATAAGAACGGCATCGGCGGAGCAATGTACTACGCTGAACGTATCAAGAACGAATATCCCCAGTTCGACGCAAGGGTCACGATACTCGGCCACCTTCAGCGCGGCGGCACCCCCACGGCCTACGACAGGATACTCGCCTCCCGCATGGGCTATGCGGCTATCGAGGCCCTGCTTGAAGGCCAGCGCAACGTAATGATAGGCATAAAGAACGACGAAATCGTCTACGTGCCCATCTCACGCGCCGTGAAGATGGACAAGCCCATCAACAAGGAGCTCATCTCCGTGCTCAACGTGCTGTCAATGTAATTCTCCCCTGAACACCTCGACGAGCCGGTCGGGGTAATTGGATATGACCGCATCTACCCTGCAGTCGGCCATGCGGCGTATTTCGTCCACATCGTCCACCGTCCAGGGTACAACCCTTATGCCGAGGGCATGGCAGTACGCCACGTTCTCGTGCGTCACCACACTGTGATGGGGCGACCACCAGCGGGGCTGGAATGTCAGCAGGGAAAGGATTTCAGAAATCTCCGTGTGCTTCTCGTCGGTAAGGAAGGAAAGGTTCACCTCGGGATACTTGGAATGAACGTATTCCAGCGCCCTCGCGTCGAATGACTGCACGGTGAGACGGTCGCCGAGATTGCAGGCGAGCAGGACCTCCATGCACTTGTCGCAGAACTCTTTGTATCCGGGCCAGTTCTTGCCCTCTCCCTTACCGGTACGGGACTTGATTTCTATGTTGTAACGCACCGGGGATAGCCCCTTCCGGGCCGCATAGTCTTCTGTGAAGCGAATGAGCTCGCTTGCAAGCGGCTTGCGCTCGGAGACCTTCTTCTGGTCGGGCCAGACATCTACATGCCTCAGACCGACTTCGTAACGGGCTATGCTGTCATACGGCATCCGATAGAGGTACTCCTTTGCATCTTCCTTCTGCACAAGGGAGCCGTCGGGACGTATCGAGTAGCGCGGATGGAAGTAGTTGTCGTGCGAGACCACCACGCAGCCGTCGGCAGAGAGCTGAAGGTCGAATTCGAGAGTATTTACATTGAGGTCCAGGGCGTTGCGCATGGATGAGAAGGTGTTCTCGGGCATCAGGCCGGCACCTCCGCGATGGGCCTGCAGGTCGGTATACGAGCGCCTCAGGTCGAAGGTATGGCTCCAGCTGCGGCCGTCGGGGGCGCAGACTGTCATGGTGACGGACGACGCATACTGCGAAGGAGTGGCCACAAAATAATGCTTCAGGTCGATGGGGCGCTTGTATCCGGGAATGCGCGAAAAGTCCCCCTCGTAAACGCCGAGTATCTCTTCGCCATAGCTGACGGAGTAATCGAACTGCCTTTCGAGCACGCCCATGGGCACGCCGTCCTGGGTCCAGGTGCAGGTCCACCCGTCATCCGCCGCCCAGACGTTTGCGGCCACGCTGTTGCGGTGCAGCCAGCACTTGTCCATGCCAATGAATTCCACCTGAGCGTCGTCGGGCCGGTCGATGCTGTGCCAGAAGCTGCTCAGGAAGCCGTCTATGGACGAGAAAATCTCGTAGCCCCTCGGAGAGCCGTCGCGGCACAGGTCGGTGGCCCACCAGGCCCCGCCGATTGCCGCGGCATTGTTGTCCACGATATTGTCGGCAATGCGGACTTTGTTCATCACGTGTGTGTGGCCGGAGAGGATGTCGACTCTGTAGCCGCGGAGCAGTTCCACCATGCGGCCGGCGTTTTCTATGTCTTCCCGGTTGTTCCTGAAGGCGAAGCGCATGGGACTGTGCTGCGCCAGGTAGATGTGCGTCCCCTCGGGGACATGCTCCAGCAGGCCCTTTACGAAGCCCAGGACTTCTTCGGAATAGCCCTCGGAGTATTTGTTGGAGGACTTGCCGGGGTCTTCCTTGCCGCTGGCCTTGAAGATGATGTCGTTCACGCCTATCACAAGGTCGGAGCCGAGCCAGAAGGCGTAGTTATATGGCCCGAAGGCGTCCTCGTAGGCCCCTGCGGCTGCGATTCCGTCCTTGTTCTGTATGAAATCGTGATTGCCTATGACGGCATAGAACGGGATGCCGGTGCCCGCAATGGCCTTCTTGTATGAGTCGAACATCTCCAGCTTGTTCCAGGCTATGTCGCCAAGGGCGATGCCCGCCGTGGGGCGCTCGGCGCTGTACTTTTGCGCCATGCCGCGAAGGTCGCCGAGGGGCCTTCCGCAGAAGCGGCGAAGGTGTTTGCCGTTCTGCATCTGGGGGTCGGACACGGAAAAGAGGGTATAGTCGTTCCCCTCTCCGAAACGAAGCAGGTCGAAATCGAACTTCCCGGTACCCTTCAAAGGCAGGTAGAACTGGGGGGCGCCGGTGCCGTAGGGTGCGACATAGCCCGAGGGAGTTATGACGAACACGAAGCGGGCGTCCTTGTGGGTGTTGAAGACAAACGTACCGTCTGCCTTCGTGGTTGTAAAACGGTAGCCGTCGGATACGAGTACCCCGGCAAGGGGTGCGCCTTCGCCTTTGACTGTTCCTTTGACCCTCCTGGCATCGAGGGACAATACCGACAACAACAGTAACAGAGATAATACAATTCTTTTCTGCATCTTATTAATTAATTCCAGTCAACGGTAAATGTCTTGGGGCGTGTCATGGTCTGGGTAGATACGTTGCCGAAGCGGTCGGTTACGGTAATCTCGAGAGTGGAAGTGGGGCTGGAGGCCTGCACCCGGAACATGTGCTGGTTGGTACCGGTGACGAATGCAGACGTGGCGCCGCTGCCGTTCTGGTAGCGGACAGCCTGGTAAGCCACCATGTGCATGGGGTCGTAGGCGTCAACCAACTTGGTGACGGTAAGCGACTTGCCGTTCTCGGTAACTTTGATCTTGGTGGACGTGTCGTAATTCCACACGTTGATGTAAACGAGGTTCTCCGGGACTCCGGAAGTGCCTGCTGGCACGGCGTAGGAATACTGTCCGTCGCCGTTGGCCGCAATATTCTCGAACTCGGTCTTGTTGGTAGCCGAGGCTGCGGGACACCAGTTCGCGGCGGTCAGCGTGAACTCGTTGCGGTCGTAGGTCTTGAACTGGCAGTCGTCGTCGAGCCCGAAGCCCTTGTAGCGCCACTTCATGCTGCCAGAGGCGAGGTCGTAAACGGTATAACCCGCGGGAGAGCCGTCGCGGCCCACATTGTAGATGGTTGCGAGCGAGGAACCGTCGCCCCACGAAGCCTCTTTGCTGATGCTGAAGCGGCCCGTCCACCACCAGGTGGAGCAGAGGGCTCCGGTATTGTGCTCGAATACCTTGTCGGATACCTTGACGTTTGCGACGCAGTGGGTATGTCCCGACACGATGTGCACGTTGTGGTCGCCGAGTATGGGGTACAGCTTGTTGACGTAGGTGTTGTAAATGTAGCCACCGGTGGGGTTGTACGGCGTATGGATGGGCTCGTGCAGCGAGATTATCAGAGGCACGGACTCATCGACCCGGGCCAAGTCGGCCGTTATCCAGTCCAGGATATCCTGGGTCAGGCCGCCCGTGTCGGCACGTCCCGCAACGGTGCCGTCGTTGTTGCAGATGACGTTGTCGAGCGAGATGATGTGGTACCCGCCGACGTTGAACGAATAGTAAGTGGGGCCGATTATCTGCTTGTAGGGAATTACGGTGTCCCAGTCGCCGGTGCCCCTGTAGTCGTGGTCGTGGTTGCCTATGGTATGCCAGATGGGGAACGACAGCCCGGCGAAATCGGTATTGACCTCCGACTTGTAGGCGGCAAGGTCGAAGTTGCATCCGGCAAGGCCCGAGGAATTGTCCCAGTAGAGGTCCCAGGTCATGTCGCCCAGGGTAAGTCCGTAGACTTTCTTGCCCTGGGAACGTATGGAAAGCACACGTTTCTTGAGTTCATCGGTCTGCAGCCGGAACTGCTGAAGGTCGTGCAGGGCGTTGCGGTTGCAGAGGTGGAAGTCGCCGAGGGCCAGGAGCACACAGTCGGAATTGTCGACGGCATTGAGCGTGAAGTCGTGCCTTTCCCGGACGCCGGCATCGCTGCCGAGGGCCTGCCAGAACTGGGGGAAGACTCCGGACAGAGGCACTTCGTAGCCCTGCGGCTGGCTGATGAATACGTAGCCGTGGGCCTTGTCGGACTGCAGGCCGTACCATCCGTCGGCATCCGTGGTGACGACAACGTATCCGTCGGACACAGGCACTCCCTCCACGGGGTGGCCGGAGCCGTCGAGCACGCGCCCGTAAACGTTGCCGCTTACAGCGGGGCCCTCGTGTACCGAAACACGTATGTTGTCTATGAACCAGCGATACACGCCCGAAACCGAATAGCTGCTTACATTGGGCCGGACAGTGATGCGGGAGGCGCTTGTAATACCTCTGAGCAGCAGGGTCTTGCGCTCCCAGGTGAGCTTTGATGCCTGGCTGAACGGAGCGCTGACGGCAAGGCCCGTATCAGAGCAGGTGCCGCCTCCGGTGATTTCGACTACGAACTCCTTTCCGGTATCCTGTACGCTCCAGTCGAAACTGAGGTCCACGTTGACGGAGCCCGACACGCCACTCATCGCCGGGAGGGTCAGGCAGTTGTGATAGTTGGTCTTGCCGAATTTGAGGTAATTCTCCTGGGCGTACAGCACCTTTGCGGCCTCATGCTGCTGGCGGTCGGCATACCCGAGAGCCGTAAACGCGGCACCGAGCCCGGATGCGTTCCAGGCCCAGATATTGGGCTGCTTGTACACAGGGGCCGCCGATGTGGAAGTGGACTTGCTGCCCACGGGGTCGAGGTTGTACTGGACGCGGTCGTGCGCGGTTGTATAGAGGAAAGAGTCCGCCGCTCCGTCGGCCATGCCGTCCCAGTAGCGGAATATCCAGTCGAAGCTGTCGCTGTAGAGAATGTCACTGACGGTGCATGAGGAGTCCAGGGTGATGGACAGAGTAGTGACCTTGCTGCTGGGGAGCTCGAGGTCGGAGGGCAGACTGAAGGTCTTCACCACCTCGTGGCGGTCGGAAACTGCCGTAACCTTTACAGACGTGCCGGCCGCAATGCTTCCCGGGCTCACGATGAGGTAGACCTTGCTGCCGGGCGCAACGGGGGCCTCGGAGAAATCCGCGCTTACGTTGTCCCGGCTCCCGGACATGGGCTCGGAGGCCGCGTCGCCGGCGGAGAAGTCGTAACGGAAGGCTCCGGCAAGCGCACTGCCCGGCGCTTCGATGCGCAGGCTCTTCAGTCGGTCGCCGGAGAGGATGCCCGTCTGGTCCAGCAGGACGACCTCCAGAATGGCTCCGACGCGGCGCATCCTGAGGGCGTCGGCGCTTGCAGAAGAACCGCTTACGCTGACGGACTGAGGCACGCTCACGAGTACGTCCGCCCTGGGGTCGAAGGTCCCCTCGGAGGGGAACTGGATGTACGGTATTTCGAGTCTGAGGACGCTGCCGCTTTCAGCCGAGAAGAAGGCCCTCGAAGGATAGAAGGCATAAAGCGTATGGGTGCCGGCAGTGGCGTTCACGACACCGGAAAAACTCCCTACGGGGCCGTCCGGCAGGGTGTTGGACAGCGTACCGTGTGCCGCCTGCGTTCCGGAACTCCAGGAGTCGAGGAACACGCCTATCTTGTCGGAAGCGCTCCAGCGGGGGGCGAACGCTCCGCCGGACTGCTCCATGTAAGTCTTGGACTGGGGCTCGGCCGTCGTTACGGTAAGGGTGACGGCTGGGCCGGCCGGTGTTGCATATTCAGCCTGCTGCGGCTCGAGTTCCTTGGTGCAGGAAGCCAGGAGAGCCAGACCTGAAAGGGCCGCGAAGAATAATCCTTTTCTCATATCCATCCCTCCTTAAAAGACGTAATCGCTGCCGTCATCGATGATTCCGGCCTCGCCGGAAGCACCTGCCCCGCCGACAAGATCGGCGAAGTCAAATTCTGCATCAAGCCCGGAGACGCAAATCTCCGGAGACTTGTATTCCGATGTTTTCATATTCATGCGCATTAGGCCTTGAAACCGCCCTCTGGCGGCTTCCTGCTCACAAATATACGAAAAAACTATCTGATTTCAAGCACGGCCACGCTCGCCGCCGGAAGCGTAAGCTTCACCGTCCGGCCGTTGCAGCGTATGCCGTCCAGGGGAACCGGAGCCACGGTGGGGGCCTTCCCGAACTCGTTGTGGGCCGACAGCGATGAAGCCTTGAGAATCTCGCCGCTGGCGCTCTCCGGCCTGAGGGAATCGAAGCTCAGTTCCACCGTCACCTGTTTGTCAGCCAGCGGATTGGCGAGCGTGACATGAACGGCTCCGGATGCATCCCGGGACGACGCAGCTGTGAAATCATCCGCCGTGCGGCCGTCTTCGGAGACAATCTTCCCGCAGGAATAACTGACCGGGACGCGGGTGGCGTCCTGATGCACGCTGAACATGCGGAACACGTGATACGTGGGCGTGAGGACCATCCGGGGACCGTCGGTAAGGACCATCGCCTGCAGCACGTTGACCACCTGGGCGATGTTGGCCATCTTGAGACGTTCCACGAAACGGGTGAATATGTTCAGATTGACGGCTGCGACCATGGCGTCCCGCATGGTGTTCTGCTGGAAAAGGTGACCGGGGTTGGAGCCCTGCTCCACATCGAACCAGGTCCCCCACTCGTCAAGCAGCAGCGCAACTTTGCGCTGCGGGTCATACTCGTCCATTATAGCGATATGCTTGCGGAGAATATCCTCTATGGCGGCGGTAGTTGTGAGGGTGGTGTAATACTCGGAGGTCGTGAATCCGGTGGCGCTGCCCTTGTGCGCCCAGTCCTTCACGGTATAATAATGGACCGACAGTCCGTCCATGACGTCCTTCGCATTTCTCATCATCGTGCGGGTCCATTCGTAATCGTCGCCCGAGGCGCCGCATGCAACCTTGAACAGGGTGTTGGAGCCATAGTTGCGGGTGTAAAGGGAATAGCGCTTGTAGACGTCGGAATAATATTGGGCGGTCATGTTGCCTCCGCATCCCCAGGTCTCGTTGCCTATGCCGATGTACTTCACCTTCCAGGGCTCGGTGCGGCCGTTCCGTCCGCGCATTTCAGCCAATGAGCCGGCGGAGGCGGTCATGTATTCAACCCATTTGGCAAGCTCTTCCACGGTGCCGGAGCCGACATTGCCGCTGATGTACGGTTCGCACCCGAGCATCTCGCAAAGGTTCAGGAACTCATGCGTGCCGAAGGAATTGTCTTCCAGGGTGCCTCCCCAGTTGTTGTTGACAATGCTGCGGCGGCCCTCCCTCGGACCTATTCCTTCCATCCAGTGATACTCGTCGGCAAAACAGCCTCCTGGCCAGCGCAGGACCGGAATGCGCAGCGCCTTCAGTGCCTCAAGGACGTCGGTGCGGTAGCCGTCCGTGTTGGGTATGGAGGAATCGGGGCCCACCCAGATGCCCTCGTAGATGCATCTGCCAAGATGTTCGGAAAACTGGCCGAAAAGTTCTGCCGGGATGACGGGCTCGCCCGCGGCGTTCTCGTGTACCGACACTTTTACCTGGGAGGCCGCCGGCAGGCTCACGGCCACGGCTGCCAGAAAGATTGTAAGAAATCTATTCACTGCAATATGTATTTGCACAAAGATATGAATTTATCAGTATCTTTGCCGCATAAATTTTTGACGCTATGCAAGGAATTTGGACAGTCGTGATGCTGCTGTTTTCCAACGTATTCATGACTTTCGCCTGGTACGGCCACCTGAAACTGCAGGAGATGAAAATCTCCACCGGCTGGCCTCTCATACTCATCATCCTCTTCTCCTGGGGGATAGCTTTCTTTGAATACTGCCTCACCGTGCCCGCCAACCGCATCGGCTTCCAGGGCAACGGAGGCCCGTTCAACCTGATGCAGCTCAAGGTCATACAGGAGGTCATATCGCTTACAGTCTTCACCGTCATAGTCACCTTCCTTTTCAAGGGCCAGCCCGTCCAGTGGAACCACCTGGCCGCCTTCGCCTGCATGGTGCTTGCGGTATTTTTCGTTTTCATAAAATAGCAGACAGAAATGCAGAAAGTCATTCTGGTAACCGGAGCCAGTTCCGGGATAGGATACGACGCCTCCGTCATGCTCGCCGGCAAGGGGCACATCGTGTATGCAGCGGCGCGCCGCACCGACAGGCTCGAGCCGCTCAAGGCCCTCGGAATCAAGACCCTGCGGCTCGATGTGAACGACGAGGCCTCCGCACTCTCCTGCGTAAATGCCGTTCTCGACGCCGAAGGGCACATCGACGTACTTGTCAACAACGCCGGATACGGGTACTTCGGACCGGTGGAGTGCGTACCCCTCGAAGAAGCGCGCAGACAGCTGGAAACCAACGTCTTCGGGCTTTCGACAATGTGCCGCCTGGTAATTCCTTCCATGCGTGAAAGGCACAGCGGCCGGATCATCAACATTTCGTCCCTCGCCGGGCAGAGCTGCTTCCTGTACGGGGGCTGGTACCACGTATCCAAGTACTCTGTGGAGGCCCTGAGCGACTGCCTGCGAATAGAGCTCCGGCCCTTCGGTATCGACGTGGTCAAAATCGAACCCGGCGGAATACGCACGCAGTGGGGGCACATAGCCGCCGACCATCTGGCCGAATGCACCAAAGGCAGCGTGTACGAGACCACAGCCTCACGGGAAGCGGAGCTAATGCATTTCGGATACGATTCCCGCTTGCTCACGAATCCTTCCAGGGTGGCCCGCGCGATCACCCACGCAGCCACAGGCCGCAGGCCCAGGGTACGCTACCGGGTAGGCGCAGGCGCGAGTTCGCTGGCATTCCTGCATACGGTACTGCCGGCCCGCTGGTGGGATGCGATGATGCGCCTGCTTGGCCGCAAACTGCTCAAGGATAAGTAGAAAGCACCCCGCTACCGCTGAGGCAGGGTAAAGACGAACCTGGCCCCTCCGCTGTAGCTGGTGTCCAGGAAGACACGTCCCTCCATCTTGCCGGCGATTTCGCGGCATATGGAAAGTCCGAGACCCGTTCCCTGCACGAACTCGTCGAGTTTGGTGAAGCGCTCGAAGATCTGTTCAGCCTTGTCAGCAGGTATGCCGGGGCCGGTATCCTCAACGTAGAACGTCACTTCTCCGGGATTCTCCGTCAGTGAGTATCCCAGGCGGATTTCGCCGCTGACGGTGTGCTTGCAGGCGTTGGTAAGCAGATTGACGAGAATCTGCTGGACGCGGCGCGGGTCTGTCCGGAAGACATGAGACTCCTCTTTACCGGGGATGAATTTCAACTGCACACCCGGCTGCAGGCGGTGTTCGGAACTGCTTACGGCCTCGCGGCACACGAAGTTGCAGTCGCAGTCCTCAACAGTTATACGGTAGTTGCCGGCATCCATCGCGGAGGCGTTGAGAATGTCGTCCAGGAGCATCGTCAGCATCTTGGTGTTGTTGACGATGTGGTTGGCGAATTCGTCCTTCTCCTCCGGAGGGAAGGTGCCGTCGGGCAGGCTGAGCAGCTGGCTGAACCCGACAATGGCGTTGAGCGGTGTGCGGACTTCGTGGCTCATGTTCTGCACGAACCGGGTCTTGGCCTCGTCGGCCAGGCGCGCCCTTTCGTTGGCCTGCTTGAGTTCCTCAATCATTGCGACATCGCGGGCCTCGCGGCGCTTGAGGTTGCGTATATAAAAGAACATCAGGACCATGCCGGCTATCAAGACAAGCAGGACAGCCGCCTCTACGGCGCGGGTTATCCGGGTAACCTGCGCAGACTTGGCGGCAAGGTCGGCGGCCAGGAGGTCGTTGCCATACTGCGCATCGAGCTCAAGCAACTGCATGTCAAGGAGTTTCGCAAAATCCTCATTCTTGGTGTCAAGGCAGTAGTCCTTCAGCGGCTCGGCTATGTCGTGACGGCCCATATTCTCGGCTATCTTGGCTATGGTACGGGCATGCTGCGTGGGGAGACGGTAGAGGCGCTGGTCATCGGGTTTGATTGTGCCATCGAAAAGATTGTCGATAATTTCCAGCATCCTCGGGGCCCAGTTCGTGACAGCATTGCGGAACCTTGACCTGGCATACACTTCACGCCAGCTGGAGTATTCGCGGTAATCCACTGAGAGGGCTCCGATTTTTGTAAACTCAAACGCGCATCGCACAGAATCCTGCGGTGTTTTTGCGAGGCTCCACGCCTTGCGGACGAAGTATCGCAGGGAGTCGCTGCGGGGCGGGAAAGTATTGGCGTAGTCGATGTATGCCGGAGCTATGGTCTGCCGCTTTATGAGAGGGTCCGAGGAAGTGTTGTAAGTCTTGATGATCGAGGCAAGATAGCGCCGCTGCGTATTGCGGTCCCCGTAATTGCCGTAGATGCCCGCAAATTGTTTGTCGGAGCACCATTTGCCGTATTCATCCCCCCTGTCGACCGCCTCTCTCTGCATCTCCCTTATGATTTCAACGGCCCGAAGAAGCCTGTGGGTATTGAAAAAATAGTTCTTGGTGTACTCGTAGGACTGATAGAAATATTGCCTGTAGCCCAGCCGGAGGGCTATTTCCTTGAGCCTCTCGTGGGCCGAGAGCACATCTTCGTCTGTCGACTCGGGGTCGTGGATAAGACGGCGCAGGTCGAGAACGTAATAAAGCACCTGGGCTTTGGCATCGGAATTCTCTATGGCGGCATGCAGGAGCTCGGCATTGGCCTCCTCGAAACCCTCCTTCCCCACCATCGAATCAGCCTTAAGGAACAGCGTATAGCATTCGTCGGTAAGGTCGTAGGGATTGTTCTGCCCCGCAGCAGCCAGGGACAGAACGAAGAAAGCGACTATGAACAGCAAGCGCCTCATATCGTGCAAATATAAGTATTTCCAGAAAAAGTTAGTTATATTTGCGGATATGAAACGCCTGACTATCATCTTTTCCGTTATTATGTTTGGATTCCTGCTTTCAGCCTGTGGCGCGGTGACTCCAAGGCAATTTGCCGGCACGCCGGAATTGTATGAATACAACCACAACAGCACCATGATGTGGCCGACGAAATGGTATTGCGTGGAGCCTGACACCACCGGCAGGCTGCTTCTCAAGACCTCCAGCCAAGATTCCGAGATCCGCGTGTACGCCGCTCCGGCGGACTGCCTGGAGAGAATCGGCGCCATAGTAAGGAAGCACAAGCTTTGGAAGCTCAAGAATTCTTACACCCCGCCCGTACACATTCTCGACGGATACATGTGGGGAATACGAATCGGTTACGAAGGCGATACGATTTACTCGGGAGGCAGCAACGCCATGCCGTCCGGCAAGCTCCTGGAGGGCATTTCGGCCATAAACGGCTATCTGCAGGGCCTTCTGGACGCCTTTGGAGAGGAGGACCTGCTGCGCCTTGAATCCCACGTTGACAGAAGGAGATGAAAGTAAGGCACCGCCTGATTATCGCCGCTGTTGTCGCAGCCATTCTGCTGCTCGTCGGCATCCGCCTGCTCTTCGTTGAGGCGGCGTTCAAGTACGGACTGATTCTGCTCGGAGCCGTAGGCGTGGCTTTCCTCGTCTGGAAGGCGTTCATCCAGAACGGACAACGGGAACTGGAACGCAGCGAGAAGCACTCCGAGGAGCTCCAGGAGCAGGTCACCGAGCTCCGCAGGCAGCTCGACACTCTAAGCCGCAGTCCCTTGAACGTCACCTCGCTCACTCCTGTACTGCATCTTGCCGTACTCAACATAGATACTTCTTTCACAAGAACTTACGAACGCTCCGACGAATCCCGCGGCCTCACCTTCAAAGGGGCGCTCCGGGCCGACGTCTGCGCCGAATACGGCATACGCCTGGAGGACGTGCGCTTCCGCTACGACGCCTCCACCGACACTCTGTGGCTTTCCGATTTCCACCCGGGCCTGCTGTCGTTCTCCAAGAAAC
>CAMOGR010000135.1 GCA_946614205.1 uncultured Bacteroidales bacterium
TAAACTATTTGACTGTGAAGGCCACGGCGCGGCTGGCACCGCCTTCGTCCATCACAGTAAGCAGATGCTGCCCCGGCTCCGGGTGCAGCAGAAGGTCGTGTTCGCCTGTGGTCTTCCCTGCGAATTCGTCGTCCAGATGCCAGTACAGCACTGCCGACGGGTCCCTGTGAGCCGCACGGACAACCACTCCCTGCTCTTTGCCGCTGAGTGAACGTGTGGTGACGACAGTGATTCCGTTCTGCGGGTAGATAATCTCCAGCGGGTTCCCGCCTGCATCCGAAAAAGCGTCGAAGTCCGGGTGCTTCGGAGGCAGCGGCCTGTAGTCGAGGTGGCTCTTCATGTAGTACCATTCCTGGGCTGGAGGCAGCACGAACCATACATCCTCCACCATTTTCTCCACCGGATAGCAGCTGCTGTTGACCAGATAGCGGCGTTCGGCGTCGAGATGGACGATGCGGTGATACTTGCATTCGTCAGGCCTGATATCGATGTCCGGCACCCACAGAGTGTCGATTTGCGGGCAGATGCGGCTCGCCGGCAGTCCGCTTCTGCGGCACACTTCGAGCGGGACCATGCTGTCCAGCGGCTTGCTGAACCAGCGTGAAGCGGGCAGCGCGTTGAAGACGTCGAACAGGACTGGTGCCGCGTACTGCACCCCCGTCATTCCGGAGCGGCCTTCGCCGTCACTGTTGCCTACCCAAACCCCAACCACGTAGTCTCTGGTGGCTCCCACGCTCCATGCGTCGCGGTTGCCCCAGCTGGTGCCGGTTTTCCAGGCAATCCTGCGGCTTGAACTGTATTCGCGCCAGGAGGATTCCTCCTCAGGGCGTCCCGCTTTGCTCAGGGCTTCGAAGGTCAGCCATATCGACGCCCTGCTCAGGGGGATCTTCTCTTGCTGCTCCCCGATGTCTGCGAGTTTGCGGGCCATCATAAGATAAGCCCCTACAAGGTCCTGCAGCGTTATTTCGGCTCCTCCGAGTATAAGCGAGAGGCCGTAATGGTCGGCGTCGCGCGTCATGGTGACGAATCCCATCTGCCGCAGCAGTTCCAGGAAACGTGCGGCTCCATATTGCTCCAGCATCCTCACGGACGGCACGTTGAGAGAACGTTCGATAACCTGGTCCGCCGGCACGGCTCCGTCGAAGCTGCGGGAGAAGTTATGAGGGGAGAAGTTGTTGTAGTTGTAGGGAGTGTCCTTGACGAGGGTTGTGGGCAGAATCAGGCCGTCGTCGAGCATTGCGGCGTACAGCAGCGGCTTGAGCGTGCTGCCGCTCGAGCGCGGGGCGGGAATCATGTCCACGTCGGCCCCGCGGAGGCCCTCCGACAAACCTTTCGTGTTGCCGTAGTAGGCCAGCACGTCACCGGTCTGCACGCTGCGGACGAGTATGCCCATGTTGTCCACGAGGTTGTTGTGGTACTCGGCGAAGCGGGAGCGGGCTATGGCGTTCACCCTGTCCTGCAGGGCCGGGTCCAGGGTGCAGGTATAGGCTTTGTCGCCGCCCTCGGAGCGCAGTCTCTCGAGCAGGTGACCGGCTTTGTCGGGCATCGGAAGAGGCTTCTCCGGCAGGGGCTCGTCTTTGGCGAGTTCGCATTCGGTGGCATCTATTACGCCGTTGCGGAACAATTTGTCCAGCAAGAAGTTGCGCTTTTGCAGAAGGCGCTCCCTGTTGCGCCCGGGGTGAATGAGCGCAGGAGAGTTGGGGAGTACGGCGAGCATGGCGCTCTCGGCCCACGACAGGTCTTCGGCCCGCCTGCCGAAATACCTCCATGCTGCTGCTTCTATACCCACTACGTTGCCGCCGAACGGGGCGTTTGATGCATACAGCAGCAGAATCTTATTCTTGGAATGGCGGAGTTCGAGACGTGTCGCCAAGACCGCTTCAAGTAGCTTTTCGGGTATGTTCCTGGGGGCGTCGGGCCGGCTGAGGCGTATGACCTGCATAGTAATCGTACTGGCTCCGGACACCACTTCTGCGCGGCTGAGATTCTGGAGCACAGCTCTTCCGGCAGACACCAAATCGATGCCCGGGTGCCACCAGAAGCGCTTGTCCTCGTATGCTACGATGCATTTTGCGAACTTCTCCGGAACGTCCTCTGCCGGCTCGAAGCACCACTGGCCGTCTGCGGAGATGCGGGCGCCCAGGAGCGTACCGTCTCCGACGCTCAGCGTTGCGCTCAGCGGCCGGTGGAACAACTCCCTCGGGAGGCAGAAGATATAAAGCAGCGCCGGAAGCGCTGTAATCAAAATAATTTTCTTACATTTGGACATCTGTAACAAAATTACGCATTTCTATGAAACTTGCAAAATTACTCCCCGCAGCCATTGCCGCCGTCCTTCTGGTGGCGTCCTGCGACAATTCCGCTTCCAGTCAGGGAGGCGCTCAGGCCGGTTCTCCATCGGTTTCGGCTTCCGCTCCCGAGCAGTCCCCTTATCTTCCGTACGACGATACGGATGACTCTGCCGACGCCCCCGAGACTCCGGAAATCAAGCTCCTCGGCAGCGGCTCCATACTTCCGTCCACCGGCAACATGGATCTCCTGTTCAGCTCGTCCGGTTATGCCGGAGCGCGGATCAGGGTGCGCAAGATTTTCACCAGCAATATTTTGCAGTTCCTCCAGTTCGACAGCTACGAGGCCCGTTACAACCTCTACAAGGTAGCCCGCGTCGTAGCGGACACCACCCTTGTGCTCGGCACTACCGACGCTCCGCATATCAGGAAGGTCCGCAACTATGCCGCCAGCCTGGACGAACTTATCAAGCCTGAGCCCGGTGCCATCTATCATGTGGAAATCCGCGGTACCGAGCCCCTCGTGGAAGAGGACTTCTGGGACAGCGACACCTACTTCGGCGACTACGAGACCTACGACTCCCGCAACACCTTCCTGCTTGCCACCGACGTCGCCCTCATCGCCAAGAAGGGGGACAACAAGTGGGAGGTATTCGCCACCGACATCCTCTCCGGCGCCCCTCTCAAGGGAGTGCGGGTCAAGCTCTACGACAATGTGCTGCAGGAACTCGGCAAGGGCACGACCGACGCAGCCGGCCGGGTCACCTTCCCTGCGAGCGAGGACGGGGGCTACGTGCTGGCCTCGTCCGACAAGGGCAGCGCCTACCTTGCTCTCAAGAACGAGAAATCGTTGTCCACCAGTGAGTTCGACGTAGAAGGCACCACCAGCTACGGCGGCCTCAAGGCATACATATTCGGCGAGCGCGGCGTCTGGCGTCCCGGCGACACCCTGCACATAAGCGCTATCACCATGGCCGAGGGCTCCGACATCCCCGTGGGCCATCCCGTTACGGCAGAGCTTCTCAACCCCGACGGCCAGGTAACCCGCACGCTCACCGTCAGGAACGACGGCAGTCACATATACCATTTCCCCTTCACGACCGACGCCGACGCTCCCACGGGCCGCTGGTCCGTCAATGTCAAGGTCGGTTCGCGTACCTTCTCCAAGGGTGTCAAGATAGAGACCGTCAAGCCCAACAAGCTGGACGTCAAGCTTTCCTTCGACACTCCCTGGATCGTTCCCAAGGGCAGTTGCGTGGGTACCGTGTCCGTCAACTGGCTGTACGGCGCTCCGGGCAGCAACCTCAAGGTCAACGGAGACATAGAACTCTCTGCCGCACGTACCGTTTTCAAGGGGTATGAATCCTATGACTTCAAGGACGACAGCCGTTCCTTCTCTTCCGAGAGCCGTTACTACAACGACATGCGCACCGACGAGGACGGCGTCTGCCGCATCAGCACCGAGATGCCTCTCAATCTGACCGGCATCCCCGGAATGATAGACGCCGCATTCACCATGCGCGCATTCGAGCCCTCGGGGGAATTCTCCACCGGCTGGTCCACCTGGAAGCTTTCCCCGTTTGACGCATACGTGGGCATGCGTACCTCCCAGAACCGTACTTCCTGGGGCGAAGAATACCTCAAGGCCGGCGAGAACCACAAGTTCGACGTGGTCACCGTCGGTCCCGACGGCAAGCCCGTATCCGTATCCGACCTCCACGTGGAGGTGTTCCACGTCGACTGGAGCTGGTGGTGGAATTCCTCCGACCAGATTGCGAGCTACATGTCCGGAAAGAGCAAGGAGATACTCTTCGACAAGCACATAAGCACCCACGGAGGCGAGGGCAGCTTCTCCTACGACTGGTCCAATGCCCCCGACGGCCTCTACTTCATCCGTGTCTCCGACGAGAAGGGCGGTCATGCAAGTTCCATGCTCTGTGAGGTTTATGCCGATTACTCCAGCCGTGACGCCGACAATTCCGGCGCAGCCAAGCGCCTCGCCATAAGCGTCAACAAAGACAAGTTCAAGGTCGGCGAGACCGCAAAGGTCCTCATCCCGTCCTCCAAGGGCAGCAGGGCGCTGCTCTCCCTCGAGAAGGCCGGCCGCATACTCCGCACCGAGTGGATTGACTGTGCCGAGGGCAATACTGAAATCGCCGTTCCTGTCACAAATGAGATGCTTCCCAACGTATACGCTTTCGTAACGCTGGTCCAGCCCCACAAGAACACCCTCAACGACGCGCCTATACGCATGTACGGCGTGCAGAACATCAACGTGGAGGACGAATCCTCGCATCTGGTCCCCGTGCTCGACATCCCGTCCGACGTCAAGCCCGAGACCACCGTCAATTTCAAGGTCAAGGAGAAGAACGGCAAGGCGATGAGCTACGTGGTAGCCCTTGTTGACGAGGGCCTGCTGGGTCTCACGTCCTTCAAGACTCCCGATGCCTGGAAGGCATTCTACGCCAAGGAGGCCCTGCGCGTGCGTACATGGGACCTCTACGACGACGTGATCGGCGCTTACGGCGGCCGCATCGAGCAGCTGTTCGCCATCGGCGGTGACGAGGAGGCTGCTGCGGTGATCAAGCCCCAGAGCGCCAGCCGCTTCAAGCCCGTCGTAGCTTACCTCGGCCCCTTCACCCTCAAGGCCGGCAAGACCGGAAACCACAGCGTGGACATTCCCCAGTACATCGGAGCGCTCCGCGCCATGGTCATTGCCACCGACGGCTCCGCCCAGGGCAGCCTTGAGAAAGACATCACCGTCACCAAGCCCGTCATGGTGCAGGCCAGCCTGCCAAGGGCCCTCAATATAGGCGAGACCATCAATGTCCCCGTCACCCTGCTTACCCTCAAGAACGGTGTCGGCAAGGTTAAGATTTCCCTTTCCACCGACGACAAGCTTGCCGTAATCGGCAGCGAGTCCATCGAGGTCAACTCCCAGAAGGAGGGCCAGGAGGTTTACGACTTTGCGGTCAAGGTGCTGGACAAGACAGGCGTTGCACATGTGAAGGCAGTAGCTGAAGCATCCGGTGACAAATCGGTCAGCGACATAGAGATAGCCGTCCAGAACCCCAATCCCGAGGTTACCCGCACCAGGAGCGTCCTGCTTGCTGCCGGACAGACCAAGGAAATTCCTGTCGAGCTCTTCGGTACACCCGGGACCAACAGCGCTTCGCTCGAACTGTCGACCATCCCCGCAATAGACCTCTCGGGCCGTCTGAAATACCTTCTCGACTATCCCTACGGATGCATCGAGCAGACGGTGTCCTGCGCATTCCCGCAGCTGTATCTCGACAAAATCATGAACTGCGACGACAAGACGCGCGAACGCAGCCGCTTCAACGTGGAGGCCGCCCTGCGCCGTCTGCAGACCTTCCGCCGTCCCGGAGGTTCGCTCAGCTACTGGCCCGGCGGCAGCACTTCTTCTCTCTTCGGCAGCGCCTATGCCCTGCACTTCATGCAGGAGGCGGAGTCTGCGGGATATGCCGTTCCGGCCGACCTCAAGAAGGAGGTGATAGCCTGGGTGTCCAGGGAGGTTTCCGACCAGAAGGAGGAGCCTGTTGCAAGGGCCTATGGCCTCTATGCTCTCGCGTGTGCCGGCAAACCCAACCGCAGCGCCATGAACATGATGCGCGAAAAGGCCAAGAAGCTGCCTGCAAGTGCCGCGTGGCTGCTCTCCGCAGCCTATGCCGTAGACGGCAAGAAAGCCGTCAGCAAGGAGCTTTACGCACCTCTCAAGTATGCCGACGGCGAGTATGCCGCATACGGCAGCATGGACCGCAACCAGAGCGTTGCGCTCAAGACCATGCTCCTTACCGGCGCAAAGGAAGATGCCTTCCGTCTTGCGGAGGAAATCGCATCGCGCCTGAACAACCGCGAGTACTGGATGAGTACCCAGTCCACCGCCTGGAGCCTTTATGCGATAAGCGATTACGCACTGGCCAATGCGGGAGGCGTCCAGGCCAGTTACGTCGCCGACGGCAAGACTGTGAAGGTTTCCGGCGACCGTTGCCTCGAGAGCCGCACCCTGCCTGTCTCCGATGGCAAGAAGTCCGGCGTGAAGGTAACCAATGCTTCCCAGGGCAACCTCTATGCAGTCGTATCCGTCACCGGCATTCCTGCCGCTTCGGAGGAGAAGCCCATGAGCAAGACCCTCAAGCTTCAGGTTTCCTACACCGACCTGGACGGCAATGCAGTCAAGGTGGATACCCTTTCCCGCGGCCGTACCGTCGTGGCGCGTGTAACAGTCACCAATACCGGAAAGACCGCCGTCCGCGACATAGCGCTCAACCACAAGTTCCCTTCGGGCTGGGAGATTCAGAACGACAGGCTCAACTCCGGTTCCTTCAGCTATCCTGCAGGCGTTACCTATCAGGATTTCAGGGACGACAGGGTATACAGTTTCTTCGACCTGGGAGCAGGAGGCAGCGTAAGCGTGAATGTGAAGCTGATTGCCACCTATCCCGGCCGGTTCTACCTGCCTGCAGTGAGCTGTGCTGCCATGTACGACGAGACCGTCCAGGCTCTCGTACCGGGCAAGTGGATAGAAGTCAAATAGTCTGCCCCGGGATAGATGTGGAGTTTGATGGCGGTTTTTTCCGCCGTGCTTCTGGGGCTTTATGACGTAGCCAAGAAGAAGGCGTTGCAGAAGAACGGTGTCCTCACCGTTCTTCTTGTGGCGACCGCTCTTTCCACGCTTTTCGTTTCGCCCTTTTTCCGGCTTGGCCCGGGCTTGGACTATCTGCGCCTTGCGCTCAAGGCCGTGCTCGTCACCGCTTCGTGGATAAGCGGCATGATAGGCCTCAAACTGCTGCCGCTTACTACGGTAAGCACCATCAAGGGCTCCAGGCCGGTTTTCGTGGTCCTGTTTTCCATAATCCTGTTCGGGGAAACTCTCAACTGGATGCAGTGGACCGGCATCGTCCTGGCTCTGCTGGCTCTCTGGCTTCTCGGCCGCACGAGCCGCAGGGACGGCACTGTGAAGGCCCGCCGGACCGGATTCATCTATATGGGCGTGTCGGTGGTCACGGGTGTTGCAAGCGCCCTGTACGACAAGCACATAATTGGCGGCATGGACCCTCTTTTCGTGCAGAGCTGGACAAATCTGTTCATAACCGTCATTCTGGCCGTCTGCATACTGGCCAAAGGCCTCCTGTCCGGCAGGAAGGCCACCACCGTTGCAGCAGCCGGGGCCGGAGCCTCTGAAAACCGTCTGCGCCCACGCAGCCGTGAGTGGGAGGGGCCCGCCGCGTCAGCGGGGGG
>CAMOGR010000136.1 GCA_946614205.1 uncultured Bacteroidales bacterium
GAAGGTCGGCAGGCCGCTCCGTCAGCTCCGGCTCGACAAGACCCAGGAAAAGCTCGTTCTGAGCGCTCTGAGTCATTGCGTTGAACTTGTGATACGGGTCGAGGTTGGGCTGGCCGATCAGGACGGAAACCTGCTTCTCGGAGCGCTCCTCATAAGATGCGTACATGATGCCCGAGGCGACCGGAAGACCGACGAAAAGCACAAGGAGCGCAGAAATAACGCTCACCCGGGCAACTGCGGTCCACTCTTTCCACCTGCCGGTTGAAAGGGATATCAGCAGGCCGAACAGCCCCAGATTGCTGCACCACACCCAGAGGCTCCCGCCGAGCGTACCGGTAATGCTGTACCACTGAATATCCTTTATGCTGGTGGCGAATGCATTGCCGAGCACCAGCCACGGCCAGGAAATTTGCGCGGAAGACAGATACCACCTCTCCCAAGCTATCCATGCCGCCGCAAGCAGCAAATAAGGGAGGGCGCCGCGGAGGTGCCTGCGGGCAAGGCGGAAAAGCCCGAATACCAGAGACATCTGCAAGGCGTTTGCCAGCACCGCGAAGATACCGCCGCCCACAGTCGCATTGCACACCCAGAAGGTGGTAAGCGCATTCCACAGTACGAATGCGCTGTAGTGCCATATCCAGAAACGCCTTACGCCCGCTCCATGAGCTATATATTCGGCAAGAAGCAACGGCAGCAATGCCACCAGACTTACGAGCCCCGTACCCGGAACGAGCCAGGGGATGCTCAGCAACACCCCGGAGGAAAGGCTGAGCAGCCATAGGACCGCATTAGTCGATATCTTTCGTTTCTCTTGATTCATTGACGTTTATCCATTAGCCTCGCCGGTTCAGCTGCTTACTACCTGCGGGGGCCGCCGGGGCCGCCCGGACCGCCGTGACCGCGCATCTTGGAACGGTCGAAGTTGCCGAATCGGTAAGTAAGTGACAGTATGATATATCGTCCGAGCGTGTTGTTGTACACCTCGGAGTGGTAATTGGCGCTGTCGGATACGCTGATGTTCTTGGCCTGCCCGAGGATGTCGTAGCCCTTGAGTGCGAGGGTGACCTTCTTCTTGAACAGGAGCTTCTGGATTTCTGCGTTGAGCACGTGCTCGGGGGTGTAATTGAGCGAGCTTGCATAACCGTTGTACCAGTTGAAGTTGTAATCGCTCTTGAAAGTGAGGCCGGGAGCGTCCCAGGTCCAGTTTACGCTGGCACGCACCTGGTTATTGAAGGTCAATGTGTTGTCGGCTGTGTCGCTGATGGTGTACCATGACTTGTTGATACGGGTGCGGCCGCTGACGCTGAGCTCCAGGGCGTCGATGCGGTACGTCACGCGGAGCCTCTCGGTGGCGCTGACGGTGCGGATAATATTCTCTTCGAAGCTGAAATCTCCCCGGCCGTAAGCCTCCATGAACCCGGCATAATCCATGTCACCGGTTGCAGCATTGTAATAATTGCCGATAAGGGCCGTGACGTCGTCGCCTCCGATGTATGAGGCGCTTGTGCTGTAATTGGCCCGGGCCATCTCGCTGATCGTGAATCCCGACTGGCCAAGGGGCAGGTTGGCGAAGAGATTCACCCTGAAATTGAAGGAATCCGGGCCGTTGAACGGCATGGAATAGGCGGCGCCGTTGCTGCCGTACCAAGTCGCACTTGTAATGGCGTCCTGAACGTAGGCGCCGTTGAAACGCACGTTTACGGAAGAGAAGGTCTTCTTGTTGTTGTACCTGTAGTCTCCGTTCAGGTTGTGGCTGAAATACGGGGCCAGATACGGGTTACCGAAGCTTATGCGCAGAGGGTTCGTATTGTCGGGAACGGGGATGAGTTGCGAAACGCTCGGCTGGTTGGACCAGCCGCGGTAGAACATCCTCATGTTCGCATTCTCCCCCATTTCCCACCACAGCATGCCGGTAGGGGCGAAACGCCAGCGGGTGTCATCGTAAGGATCGAGCTGCTGGCCGGCGCGGAAAGTCTCGTTGTGGGTGGTGGTAGGTATGGCGGAGAAACCCAGCTGGGCACGGAACTTGGCGTTCTGATAGAGGAAATTGGCGCCTATGTCGTGCCGGCGGCTGTCGTTGATAATGCTGTTGGAATAATACGGGTCGTAGGCTCCGTCGTTCAGGTTGTCGTAGGTGCTCTTCTCCGATGTCGAGCGGGACCAGCTGTATCCGTAGTTGGCCTCTACGAAGAAACCTTCGCCTATGGGTTCGGTATACGTCACCCTGCCGAACACGCTCTGGGAACGGCTGTTCTGGTCTATCTTCTGGTCTGTGGCCTGCACCTCTCCCCATTCGTCACCAGAAATGAATGAAGAATAGACCTGCGACTGGTTGACTGAATTCAGCGTATTGTTGGAGAAACTGTAGCGCCCCATTACGGTGAGGGTGCGGCCGGGCTTTCCGAGCCTCTGGCGCAGGAGGGCGAAGCCGTTGACGTTTACGTTCCTGTTGTCTCCGACGTTGTAAGTGCCTCCCTTGTTGATTTTGCTTACGGTGTCGCCGTAGTCGTAATCGGTATCATACACGCTCGACTGATTGTACGAGCCGCCTCCGAAATTGACCTGAGGCATGAAGAGGACAGAGGTATTCTCCGAGAACTTGTGGTCTATGCGCAAGCCGAAGCGGTGTCCCCAGCTGCGGGTGTCGTTTACGCCCTCGGAATTGAGAATCTGGTCGTAATCGGATAGATAAGTGGTCCTGGAACTCTGTTCTTCAACCATTTTGCGGGTGTTGTTGTACAGGTAGTTGCCGCCATAATCCATCCTGCCGTCGAAAAGGGAACCGGCAACGTTGGCTCCGCCCATCCATGAAGTGGTGATGCCGTTGTTGCCTCCCCAGCCGCCGCCACCGCCGCCGAAGCCGCCGCCACCGCCACGCATGTTGCCCATCATGGAACCGGACAGGTCGTTGAAGCCGCGGTTGTTGGTGTTGTTGGCATTGGCGATTATGGAAATCTGAGTCTTGTCGGTGAATTTACCGGCGAATGCGGCCCCCTGGTAGCGCCAGTCGCCTGTCACATTGGTGGAGGGCACGTCGTGACCACCGCCGGCCATCAGGTTGCCGAATGTGCCGTTCATCATACCGGGACGCACGCTAAGGTCTATTACGGTCTCCTCCTCGCCGTCGTCGATGCCGGTGAATTCAGCCTGCTCGGACTTCTTGTCTATGACCTTGAGCTTGCTGACGACCTTGGCGGGAATGTTCTTGGAGGCGAGCTGGGGGTCGTCCAGGAAGAAAGTCTTGCCGTCTATGGTTATCTTGTTGACAGTCTTGCCGTTGATGGTTATCGAACCGTCGTCGGACACGTCAAAGCCGGGAAGTTTCTTCAGCAGGTCCTCCAGGACGTCGTTGTCGGTGGTCTTGAAGGAGTTGGCATTGTACTCTATGGTATCCTTCTTCACGATGATGGGATTGCCGACTGCTGACACTGACGCGGCGTCGAGCTGCTGGCGGTCAGGGTCCATCTTGACCTCGCCGAGGTCTTTGACGTCGGGAATCTTGATTTCCTTTCTGTACTCCTTGTAGCCAAGCAGTTCGGCCTTGAAAACATAGGAACCGGCACGGATTCCGGTGATATGCACACTGCCGTCCGCCTCGCTGAGGACATACTTGTCGGGTTTGCCGGCGCCGTTGCGGGTGAGGGAAACGGTGGCAAAGCCCACCGGCTCATTATTAGACGAATCAAGCAGAACGGCCTTCAGGGCATTCTGTGCGAGGGCACCGGAGCTGACGGCAACAAGGCATGCAAAGGTGCAGAGAAATCTGTATAAACTATTCATAACCATCATTTGACGCGCACGGGCGCGCAAGGTTTAAACACTACTTTACCCTGTCGGGATTTGCTGCGATGAATTTTTCCCAGGAGCCCCCTCCCCCCTTGCCGGCAAGCGGACTCTTCATCTGGTAATAATGGCACATGGCAATCGCAAGTGCGTCGGTCGCATCGAGATGGCTCGGGTCGATGTCTATGCCGAGCGTCCGTTCCACCATCAGGGCCACCTGCTCCTTGGATGCCGCGCCGTTGCCGCAGATGGCCTGCTTTGCCTTGCGCGGCGCATATTCGTAAACTTCCGCCCCGTGCAGGAGCGCAGCCGTCATGGCCGCTCCCTGTGCGCGTCCCAGTTTGAAGATTACCT
>CAMOGR010000137.1 GCA_946614205.1 uncultured Bacteroidales bacterium
GAGGGTGTGCAGGTCGAGGCGGTCGCCGCTGTGGAACTCGATGGAGTTAGGGTCGGCGAGGGCCTGGTCGGCTGGGGAGCAGATGATTATGCAGCGTTTCTCGAAATATATTTTGTGCATAGATTTTTATATCTTTGCAAAAATATAAAAAATAAACGAGATGGCTGCACACTACGAAAGCAAACACGGCATCGTGGCTATTCCGCCCGAACAGTTATATATGGGTTTCACCGACTTGCGCAACTTCGCACAGTCCATCCCCGAGAAGTACCGGGACAGCATCAATGTCGACTACGACAACATCAGCGCTTCGGTCCAGGGCTTCACCATATCCGCCCGTGTCACCGAGCGTACGCCGTACAGCCTGATTCGCATCGGCGACGTGGAAGCCCCTTTCCACTTCTGCGTGTCCGTTCATTTCGACCCCGCACCGGGGGGCACCGATTTCAGCATAGAGGTCGACGCCGAGCTGAATCTCATGATGAAGGCGCTTCTGGGCGGGCGCATAAAAGACGCCCTCGACAAGGCTGTGGACGGCCTTGTGCAGGTCTCCCACGGCCAGCGGCCCGATTTCCCCTCCGACCTCGGCTGATGGAGGGCGCTTCGGTATCGGTACGCCTCAATCCTTTCAAGGGATGCGACGGCCCCGGCGGCACTCCGGTGCCCTGGAGCCCCTATGGCCGCATTCTCAGTGAACGTCCGCAGTTCATCCTGGACCCTCTGCTTCATGCAGGCTGCTACTACGTGCAGGATTCCTCCGCCATGTTCGTGGGCCATGTCCTGCGCCGCTCTCTCGCCCTCTTCGGCCCCGGCATCCGCGTGCTTGACCTCTGCGCCGCTCCCGGCGGCAAGACCACCGATGCGGCGGCCAGCCTGCGGGAACGCTTCGGAGGTGACTTCACGCTGGTCGCCAACGAAGTCATGAAGGCTCGGGCGTCCGTACTTTGCGACAATGTCGCCCTTTGGGGCGATCCTGCCGTTACGGTAACCAGCGTCGACCCTGCCGTCATCGGGCGCAACCTCCCAGGGGCGTTCGATATCATCATCGCCGACGTGCCCTGTAGCGGCGAGGGTATGTTCCGTAAGGACCAGAGGGCTGTCGACGAGTGGAGTCCCGAGCTCGTAACTCTTTGTGCAGCACGTCAGAAGAGAATCCTTGCCGACGTATGGCCCGCCCTTCGCGAGGGCGGAGTGCTGATTTATTCCACCTGCACCTACGAGGACGCCGAGAATGACGCCAACCTCCGCTGGGCGGCGGATGAACTCGGCGGCGAGGTGGTCCCTCCCACCGATGAATTCGCCTCCTGGGGCGTTCAGAAGACGTCCTGCGGCAATCTGCTCCGCGCCGGAGTGGTGCCGGGGGAAGGCCAATGGGCGGGGGCGCTGGTGAAGACGCACGAGGCTCCGAGGGCCCGGACCTTCGACGTTTCGGCGCTGCATCCGCTTCGCAGCGGGATTCCGGCCCCCGTGGTCAAGGGGCGCGACGTGATTCCCCACCCCGACAGCGTGCTTGGCATCGATTTTGACAAAAACTCCCTCCCGGCGGCGGAGGTCGACCTGCAGACAGCCCTGCGCTTCCTCCACCGCGACTCCATTGTGCTTCCCGGCGCCCCCCTGGGATACAACGTGATAACATACAAGGGGCATCCGCTCTCTCTGGTGAAGAATCTGGGCAGCCGCTGCAACAACCTTCTCCCGATGGGCCGCAGAATACTCAAGGATATATGAAAATCTACCGACTGATTGTCGCATCGCTTCTCTTTGCAGGCGCCGCCGCTTACGCGCAGGACGCCGCTTCGCTCAAGGCTTCATACGAGCGCCAGGTCCGCATGGTAGGCCCTGCCGGCGTGGGCGTGGAAACCATCCTCGACCGCTGGGAAGCCGCCGACCCGGGCAACCCCGAGGTCAGCCATGCGAGGTTCAACCTGCACTTCACCAAGTCCCGCATGAGCAGCGTCGTTCCCATGCCCGGCCCCAAGTACCTCGGTGCGGCCCCCGTGCTCTCGCTCAAGGACAGCACAGGCCGCGACGTGTATTACTACGAAGTCGATTTTTTCGATGACGAGCAGTTCGCCCTGTCCCAGACGGCCATAGACAAGGCCATTTCACTCGCCCCGACGGAACTTGAATACCGGATAGAGAAGATAAATTCCCTGCTCATGTACGAGAAGGAAAGCCCGGACATGGCCGCCGAAGCGGTGCTCCGTCTTGCCGATTACAACTACAACAAGCGTCCTGCGTGGACGCTGAAGGGCGAAAGCGCCGACGCGGACACATTCAAGCAGGCGATTCAGGAGTACTGCTATACGTTCTACCGTTATGGAACTCCCCGGAGCTATCAGGCGTTTATGGACATATCGGAAAAAATGCACAAGATGTACCCCAGGGAGACCTCGTGGATGAGCAATCTCGGTTCCTATTATTTCGTCTGCAACGATGCCCCCAGAATGGCTCTCAAATGGTACGATAAGGTGCTCAAAATCAAGAAGGACGACTATACCGCCGCCCGCAACTGCGTGCTGGTGGCCCGCCGTCTCAAGAACACCAGGCTCGAGAAGAAATCCCTGCCATACCTCATAGAATCCACGCAGGACGATATCGAAAAGCGGGGATACCAGATACGTCTGGAAGCCCTCAAGGCGGGGAAGTAGTCTATTTGACCCGCACTGTGCTGGCGGGGTCCACGCGGGAGATGAAGAGCGTGGGAATCAGCAGTAACAGCATTATGGCTGCCATCGACAGCACGTCCACCAGCAGTATGGCGGCCGGGCTGACGCTCACCGGAACGAAGCTCACGAAGTAGTTGGCCGGATTGAGCTTGATGAGGTGCGTCGTACCCTGAATCAGGCAGAACAGGAGCGCCGCGGCGTTCCCGGCAAGCATTCCCAGTGCGGTGCTGCGGGCCGCCACGCGCAGGAACACCTTGGCTATGGCCCGGTTGCCCATGCCCATGCTCTTGAGCATTCCTATCGTGGATATGTGGCGGAAAAGCAGTATCAGAAGCCCCGAAATCATGTTGAACCCGGCCACGACGATCATCAGCAGTATGATTGCGGTGACGTTGACG
>CAMOGR010000138.1 GCA_946614205.1 uncultured Bacteroidales bacterium
CGCCCCAGTAGCCCTCGGCGCGGGGACGGCCGTGGCTGGTGAGGATGTTCTGGGCACTCTCTACCCTGTCCTCGAAGAGGTCGCAGAGGGCCACTACGGTGGCGTCGTCGATATAGCAGAAGCGCTCCACTGCACCGGGGCCGCGCATGCCAAGGCCCACGAAGCCTACGCGCACGTTCTCGATGGGGTCGCATTTGAACCCAAGCATCGACTGCTGGTCGGCGGGACGGGGCGGAGTGTTGTAAACAATCTGGTTGTCCTTGATGGTATAACCGTAAGGGTCGCCCTGCGTGGTACAGGACAGGGCAAAGGCGGCAAGCGCCGCAAAACTGAGTAATCTGAAAATTTTGTTCATATTGGAGTTGGTTGGTTATTCGAGCATGATGGCGCGGAATTCGTCGATTTCTTCCTGGGTGACGCCGATGGATAGGAGATAATTCTGAACGCCGTCGGCAAAGGTGCCGCCCTCGCCTGCGAGACTCCAGAAATAAGGTGCCACATCGCTGTAGACCCATTCCCTGCGGGTATTCTTGAATACGGGCGTGGGATTGCTGTCCTTCTCGGAAGACGAAACGCTGTAGCCGACAGGGGCGAAATATGTCACTTCGTAAGCCTTGCTGATATCGCCTTCGCGTACTCCAAGGAGTCCGAGCAGAAGGATATCCAGGGTACCGGTGCGGTCACGTCCCAGAGAACAATGGAAATATACGGGCTTGGAGTTGCGGAGACTGTTGAGAACGAAATCGAAGCACTGCTTGGTCTTGTCCTTGTCTTTCTTGAGCATGGTGGTGCCTCCGGTTTCGATGCCGGGCGCAAGGAAGTCGACGCCCTCGACAGGAGACTTGCTTATCCTGTCGCTGTTGCGAAGGTCGAGCTGGGCACGGATGCCCTCGGCAAGTATCTCCTTCTGGCCGGCCTTGTTCACAGTTTCGCTCTGCATACGGCCGCCCCTGTAGAGCTTGCGGTACTTGACCGTCTTGCCGTCGAGGGTCTTCCAGCCGCCAAGGTCACGGCCGTTGCGGCATCCGCTGCGGAAGAACACCTGGTGCAGGCTTCCGGTAGTGGAGAAACTGCCTTCCACAAGCACCTTGCCGTCAGAAGTGCTCGTCGCCTTGTAGCGGTATTCGTCGTTGGGGACGAGGTTGGTGATGTTTACGAACAGGGAACCGGACGCCACGTCAGTCTCCGACTTCCAGCCAAGTTTGTCTTCGAGTACGAACAATATGGGGCTGTCGGGATCGAGACCGTCGGCGCTCCAGCGTATG
The DNA here is from genome assembly GCA_946614205.1 of uncultured Bacteroidales bacterium. The sequence goes on from CAMOGR010000138.1 coordinate 1,266, forward strand.
CTGTAGGACATGGGCTTGTCGGAGTTTGGCTGACGTCCCCAGGTGAAGATCTCACCTGCGGGGTCTTCCTGGCCGTTCGCGTTGTATTTCTTGCCGTTGAAGCCGCCGTAATAGTCGAGCACCTTGGTAAAGGACCAGTCCTTGTCGGGATAGGTGACTTCGTTCAGGAACTTCTCCACGTTGGGATTGGTGGCAAGGACGCTGGTGCCGCTGACAAGTTCAGTCTCAGCTCCGGCATAAGGGTCGACGGACTGGTACACCCGGGCCGTCTTCTTGAGGTCGCCGGCTGTAATCACCAGATAAGCATCTCTTGTAGAGAGGGTTTCGTTGGGATCGCAGCTGACGTTGACGGTGACGGGGGTTTCGGAAGCCTGGCCGCTGGCGGGGTTTATGTGCAGCCAGTCCTCCCCTGTCGTCACGGTCCATTCGCGGTTGGAGGTGAAAGAAAGGGAGACGCTGCCTCCTTCGTAACCTACGCTGAACTCTCCGGCGCCCGAAATGACGATTTCAGCCTCGGGTCCGTCTGGCTTGTCGTTGCCCTGTTCCGGATTGTCGGGTTTGCAGAATGCACAGAGAGGGATAATCAGCAGAAAGGTAAGGAATCTCTTCATATCGGTAATGTTTTGATTATTTGACTTCTATGAGGTAGTTGCCGGTGAAAGTCGGACGTATGACCGGCGCAGGCCCGACGACTTCGTACGTGCGTGGTTCGTCGGAGGTATATTCGGTAACGGTGTAAGTGCGTTCCTCAAGGCCGCGGAGCTCGATGGGGGCGCCGTCCCATTGCGGGGCGTAGAAAGCATAGTACATGGCTCCGTCCTTGCGTATTACATGGGCCTCGGGAGCGTCGAATCCGCAGTCGTACAGGTTGAGGTATTCCCCGCGGGAGAGCATTTTGTCCTTGTAGATGGGCACCCATTTGCGCAGCAGAGCTTCTTTCTCGGGCGTAAGGAGGCTTCCGCCGTTCTGGGTGGCGTGAGGATTGGGCTCCGGCCATGTGAACTTGGTGCCAATGATGCCGCCCACGCCTATCTGCGAAGCGAAATCCAGGCCGCCGTCGCTGAGTTCGACATGGTCTGCATAATAGGCAAGGTCGGGGCACATGGCGGCGTAGGCCTTGCGCTTCTGGCGTATCTGCGCGCTGGAGGTGGGGTCGGAAGCCACCGCCTGCGTCATGTACGGGAGGTAGAAGAAGTTGACCGCACAGCCGCAGGGGCATATCTGGACGATGCTGCCCGGCTTGTCCGCCTGCGAGCGCTCGTAGATGCCGCGGGCGAATTCGGGGAAACGCTCGCATGCCTTCTCCGGGCAGTCGAGGCCGCTGGCAGGATTGTAGTCGGGAGCACAGAGGTTAAGGTGCTGTCCGTCAAGCTTGAAGCCGTCGAAGCCCCAGTCCGTGAGGAACATGTCTACAAGGCCAAGCGTGTAGTCCATGGTACCCTTGTTGATCGGAGAAAGGTACCAGCTGTCCCACCAGCTGATGTCTTCGTGGGTACCGTCCTTCTGCACCAGCAGCAGCTCCGGATGCTCCCGCGCGAGGCGGCTTTCCGGGTCCGCGGCAAGAGGGGCCCACCAGAGTTTGGCCTTGAGGCCGGCTGCATGTATGGCGTCGGTCATGCGGCGCATGCCGTCCGCTCCTATCCTGTCGTTGGCCTCCCAGTCGCCCTCGCAGATCTGGTAGCCGTCGTCCACATCCACCCATTTGAAGCCAAGTTCAACGACTTTGGGCAGCGTGCCGATAACCTCGTCGACGGTGAACTGGCGCTCGTAGCCCCATGCACACCAGACAGGCTCGTATGCGTCCGCCGGGGATACGGGAGGAGTCCAGCCAAAGCGCGCCTGCATGAAGCGGGAGAAGGTACGAAGTGGATTGAAGAAATCGCCCGTTGACTGAAGTACAAACTGCGCGGGGGCGCGCAGGGTGTCGCCTGGCTGAAGGGTCACGGGGACGTCGAAATCCTTGCGTATGCTTGCAACTGTGCGGCCGCCCTTGCTTGCGACAGGCATGCTGACAAGCTGAAGGGCAGGCTCGGCAAGGCCGACGCTGAGATTGATGTCGCCGTTCCAAAGTGAAACCATCGGTATGCCGCCGCCGTAGTCGGAATCGTTCATTCCCAGGTAGTTGCGC
>CAMOGR010000139.1 GCA_946614205.1 uncultured Bacteroidales bacterium
TCGGTATCTATGGCTTCGGCAAGCCCTATATCGTATATGCAGGTGAGAACGGCAAACTATATGCCTTCCGTGGCTTCAATGACGAAGTCCGCGAGTATGGCTCGCTGGAGGATCTGCTTGAAGAGGCACTCGAGGGCCATATGCCAATAGGCCTGGATGATTGATCCGGGTCTCCCTTTCTGGCCAGACGGATAGCCTATAATAATTACAGGGTATCTTTGTGCGCCCGCTGAATATTTGTATTTTTGTAAAACGAAGGGGGTGACGAAAAAGTCGAGAGACTGTCGACCCCCTTGAACGTATGCGGGAAGACTACAGGTCGTAAGTCAGCCCGAGGGTGACAATCTTGTTGTTCGCCTTGAGCGGGGTGCTTGTATAGGGGATAGTGCCTCCGAAGCCGTTGCTCACGGCAGCGGTGAGGCGGAAGTTCCACAACTTGGCGTTGAGCGCCAGCCCGTACACGGGTCCGTAGCTGCCGTAACCTCCGTCAGCGCTGATTCCCAGGTACTTGCCATTCCATGCAAGGACGCCCCGTCCTTCGCGGTAGGACATTCCGGGACGGAAGATGAAGTTGCCGGTGGCGCCGATGGCCAGAGCCCTGTAGAAGGGCATCTCGTACTTCACTGCGGCATTGACGGTAAACGGAAGCAGTTCGGGAGCGAGCCTCCTGTTGACTGACTTTATGCGGAGCGTCTCAAGGAAGTTGTCCCTCAGTTCGACGAACTCGCCCATGAAGTCTTTGTTCTGTATCTGCTCCAGGGTGAGGTCGGTGACGCCGAGGAACGAGGTTGTTCCCTCGGACTTGCCGGCGTTGCCGTAGTACCATACGATACCGCCAAGGTCGAGTATTGACGCCGAAAGCGTGAGCCCCTCGGCGGGAGTGAAGATGACGCCAAGGTCGGCGGCCAGACCGCCTCCGGAGGGCAGTTTCCATCTGTCCTTGGTGCTGAGATTCGTAAGCTTGAGATAACCGTCCTCGTCCGGCATTATCTTGTTCCAGTGGCTGGTGAGGTCGAGATCCGCCTGCAGGTCGATCTGGTAGCCCTCCTCGGTGAAGGTCATGTCCATCCGGGAGAAATTGTAGTTGAGGGCCTCGACTCCGATGAGTAGCTTTGCACGGCCGCCGACGGTCAGCAGGTCGGAAATCTTGTGTGAATATCCGTATGCGAGCTCTGCGTAAGCGTTGCCGAAAAGGCGCGTGCCGCACATGGGGAACTCGCTGCCGGCGGTTCCGAGCTTGAGGATGTTGAAGATATCCTGGGGGATGCTGGCTCCGTATGCGGCTCGGACGTTGGCCTCAACGCTGTGGTAGCCGGCTCCTTTGCGCCAGCCGTAGGAGAAGAGGTTGAAGTTGATGTCTCCGTTCAGGTAGCAGTCGTCGGGAAGACCGAGGAGGAATTCCTCCTTGCTTACGCTGGAGTGGAGTGCGGTAACTAGCCTGCCGTCGCGGGGATACAGGAAATTGGCGGCGCCGAAGTTGTTGCGGGTCTGGTTCTCCCACTGTCCTATGCCAATGACGTCGCCTTCGTTCTGGATGGCGGGGTTGTAACGGTAGCCGAGCCTGTAGGCGTCGAGGAAGAAGCCCTGATGGAACGACTGGGCGGGAAGGGACGCCGACACTGCCGCCAGTGCGGCGAGAGTGAAGATATATCTCTTGAGTTTCATAGGTTCTGCAGATCGGGGATTGTTATGCCGCCGCTGATGAGGGCGGATGCTGACTTGACGTAGAGGCCCTGGCTGCCGGAAAGGGCGACGGTGCCCAGGCCGGGCTGCGAGGCTACGGTGAGCTTGGCGCGAATGCCTTCGATGTCCGGAAGAGTGCCGTCTTCGGCGGAAATCTGAAGGGTGAGGGTCGTAGTTGCAGGATTCTCCAGGGTGCCGCCTGCGATGGTGATGGTCTCGGGGCTGATGGTGATGTTGCCGTCAACCATCAGTTCATCGCTCCGGACCTCTTCGGGAAGCAGTGCCTGCACGTTCTCGATTGTGACTGCCAGGGGCAGGGTGTTCTGGATCTCGACGCTGACGCGGCAGTCCTTGACTTTGTATGCCCCTATGGGAATCTTGACACCTTTGATGGGTCCGTCTATGGGAATGAGCTTGAATGTCTCTCCTATGGCCACCGAACAAGTGTATTTGTACGAGAAATGCAGGAACAGGTTGTTGGACCTGGAGTCGATCAAGCTGGTCGGATTGGACGGGAGGTCGAAGGACAGGTCCTCCATGCTTATGGACGAAATGACGTCGTTGATATTGGCGGGGATCCTGAAGTCGGCAATCTGTTCATTGTAGCAGCGCTGCCCCAGGGTCTTGCTTTCCAGCCCTTCGATGGGCGCGGTGTAGCTGGTGGAGAAGTCCGCCGCCCTGCAGCTGACCGAAGGCTTGCATTTGAAGGACAAGCTGCTGTAGAAAGGATTGGACGTCGTGACGGTTACATGCTGGTTGGCGGTCTTGAGGCCGAGGAAGCCGAGGGCGCCGGCCATGCCGCCTATGCCTGTGCTCTGATAACCGGCGTTCCATGTGAACGGTGCGCTGACGTCGCCTGCCTTTTTCTCGAGCTCATAGACGTTGATGCGGAAGATGTCGCTGCTGTCCCTCAGGGTAAGGGAACCGTCGGCTTCCTGCTTGATGTAATTGGTGACGAGGGTCCCTATGCCCGGTACGCTTCCGAGGCTGTTGAGTATCGAACCGATGGTGAGGGGGCCGATGCTTCCTATCGGTACGGCGATTTCCTCTTCGAAGAGGGTGACTTCTTTGTCGATGCCCTTTGAGATGTCGTAGTCCATGTTGCCGGCGCATCCGGTACAGAGGACCGCGGCAAGGATTGCGGGCACCAACAGTGCTTTCAATGCTTGTTTGGTCATAAGATGTGAGGTTTGAAAGGACAAAGGTACAAATATTCATCAGGAAACAATAAATTTGCCTATTCGTATTAACAATCTTGAGGGCAATCCGTCAAGTGTATGTGCCGCGGCTCGGCGCGCAGTTGCGGCTGATTGTATAACATGTTGAATATGAAACGATTTTTACTGCTTCTTTGCGTCTGCAATTCCGTATCGATGCCTCCGGATTCTCTCGTACGACTTACTACAAGGTGCGCAAGCAGCTGCTCAAGGAGATGTGACTTATTTTTCTTATATTCGCAGAACAAATAATCATTATCGTTATTGCTATGGCAGAAGAAAATGTAAAAGATCCCCGCGATCTCAACGGTGACGGCAAAGTCACCCTCTCCGAGAAGATTCAGTATGGCCTGAAAGAAGCAGCCGAAAAGGCTGAAGACCTCGCCGGCAAGGCCATGGAAGGTGCCAAGGACCTCGCAGGCAAAGCCAAAGAGGGAGCCAAGGACCTTTACGCCAAAGCCTCCGAGAAAACAAAGGAAGCCGTCGACGCCGCCAAGGTCAAAGTTCAGGACATAAAAGACAAATCCAAGGCAAAAGAGGATTCTGAGGCCTGAGATCCGGCAAAACCTGGTTTCCGGCCAGCCAAATATTCACTGGTTCCCCGTCGATGTGGTAGGAGCGGACAGTTAACCGATGGCCGATAATGTGCAACACGAAAAGGAACTCTGCGGAGACATTGTCCCCAGACTCTTTGCTGACGATGCTGATGAATTCTCTTTCGACACGTTCGACGAGATGCCCGACCTGCCGGCAGATTACAGCCTCAATGCGGCTCACGGGCGGGACTGGAGAGCGACGGGAGCCGCCGGCTGCCCGGTAACTCCCGTCGGTATCTATGGCTTCGGCAAGCCCTATATCGTATATGCAGGTGAGAACGGCAAACTATATGCCTTCCGTGGCTTCAATGACGAAGTCC
>CAMOGR010000140.1 GCA_946614205.1 uncultured Bacteroidales bacterium
GGGAGGGGCCCGCCGCATGCGGCGGGAGGGATAGGCCGCTTGCGGCCGTAGTCTGCAAACCGTAGCAACTTATTTTTTAACATTTTATTAAATCTATTCGTCCTTACCGAATGCGAAGTAACCCTGGCGGCCGGTGGCGGTGACGCCCTCGATTACGATGCTGCGGCGGGCTTTCTTTGCGATGTCGATAACGTCCTGAGGCTTGTTGACTTTCTGGTCGTTGACGAACTTGATTACGAAGCCGTCCTCGCCTCCTGCCTGGGCAAGCTTGCCGCTGCCGGCGGAGAGGATCTCAACGCCGCGTGACGTCTCGCCGATGCGGGCGCCGTAGAATGCTATGCTACCGTCCTCGGAGACCGTCCCGGTAGCCTCTGTGGTGCCCTGGAACTGCACCTCGAGTTCGTGGACGCTGCCGTCGCGTACTATGGTGAGCCTGGCCTTGTCGCCGGGATGGAACTTGTTGATTGTGACCTGGAGGTCGGAAGTGGTCTTGATAACCGTGGAGTCGACCTTGATGAGCACGTCGCCCTTGCGGACTCCGGCCTTCTCTGCGGCGCTGCCCTTGCTGACCTCATTTACATATACGCCGTCGAGCGAGGCGAGGCGGTTGTCCTTGGCAATCTTGTCGGTGACGGGGGACATGGTGATACCCAGAATGGCTCTCTTGACGGAACCGAAGTCGAGCAGGTCGTCGACGATTTTGTGTACTATGTTGGAAGGAACGGCAAAGGAGTAACCGGTGTAAGAGCCTGTGGTGGAGACTATTGCGGTGTTGATGCCCACCAGCTCGCCGGCTTTGTTGACCAGTGCGCCGCCGGAGTTGCCGGGGTTCACTGCCGCGTCGGTCTGGATGAAGGACTCAATCTTGAACTCGCCGTTGTAGTTGGGCATGGAGCGTCCTTTTGCACTCACGATGCCTGCGGTGATGGTGGAGCGGAGTTCCTCGCCGAGGGGGGAACCGATGGCCAGCACCCATTCGCCCAGACGGAGCTTGTCGGAGTCGGCGAAGGTCAGGGTCGGCAGGCCGTCTGCCTCTATCTTGATGAGGGCGACGTCGGTTGCCGGGTCGGTGCCTATCACGCTGGCTTCATAAGTCTTGTTGTTGTTGAGGGTGACTTCGATCTTGGTGGCGTTCTGCACCACGTGGTTATTGGTGACTATGTATCCGTCGGGGCGGATAATGACGCCGGACCCGCTGCCCTGGCGTTCCTGCTCACGAGACTGGGACTGGCCCTCGTCGCCGAAGAAGAAGCGGAAGAACGGGTCTATCATGTATTGCTGCTGGTATTTAACAGTGACTCTCACGTAGACCACGGCGTCCACTGCGTTCTCTGCCGCATAGGTGAAGTCGGGGTAGTCGGAAAGTGACAAATTGACAGTACGGGGAGACTGTCCTTCCTGGGAATACACTGCGGCGCCAGACTCCTGAGGAGTGGCGGCTTTCACGATTCCATAGGCCGTAAGGCCGCTCAGAAGCACCGAAGCGATGACTGTAATGAGATTTTTTGCCATATCGTGTATGTTTTGATTTTTCCGGCTTGTTAAAAAGTCAAAAGGTGTGCCAAATGTGCGGAATATTTATTATTTTTGCGTGGATAATAATAAAAACGAATATATGGAATTCACAGTATCAAGCGCAGAACTTCTCAAGGGTGTAATGAATGTCTCCAAGGCCATTCCAGCCAAGACTTCTCTCCCCATCCTGGAAAATTTCCTCTTCGTCCTCGGCGACGGCCGCCTGGACATCACGGCATCTGACCAGGAGCTTACGCTGCGCACTTGCGTCGCAGTGGAGAGTACGGACAGCGGCAGCATCGCGGTACCTGCAAGGCAGATAATCGACCTTCTCAAGGCCCTGCCCGACCAGCCCGTCAAGATACAGACCAAGGGCGAGGGCTCTTTCGAGTGCATCTGGAGCAACGGCAATTCCTCCCTTCCCTTCTTCCCGGCGAGCGACTTCCCGGAAATCAAGGGCGTAGGCGAAGACGCTGAGACGGTGATTTTCCCCGCCCAGTCCCTTGCAGACGGCATCGGAGGCACCATATACGCCACAGCGGACGACGACATGCGTCCCAACATGAACGGTATATTCTTCGACATCGACCCCACGTCGACCACGCTCGTCGCTTCCGATTCCCATAAGCTCATCTGCTACACCACCACCGACGTCCAGGCTGCCCAGGCCTCCTCGTTCATACTTCACAAGAAGCCGGCAGGAGTGCTCCGCTCGCTCATCGACCGCACCGAGGGCGACGTCCAGGTGCGATTCGACGGCTCCAACGTGGTGTTCACCTTCGGCAGCACCGTCATGGTCTGCCGCCTCATAGTCGGCAAGTATCCCAAGTACCGCGACGTCATCCCCCAGAACAACTCCAACGTGCTCCGCATAGACCGCGTGCAGCTGCTCAATACCGTCCGCCGCGTATCCGTGTGCGCCAACAAGGCCTCCAACCACGTCAAGTTCACCCTTTCCCCCGGTCAGCTTGAGATTACCGCGCAGGACTTGGGCTTTGCCCTTGCGGCATACGAGAAACTCGAGTGCGACTACTCCGGCGACTCCCTCGCGATAGGTTTCAAGTCCTCCTTCCTGGTGGAAATCCTGAGCAACATGAGCTGCGAGACCCTGGTCATGAAATTCATGGACGCCCGCAGGGCCGCCCTCATCATCCCTTCGGAGGAAGAAGCCTCCACGGAAAAGATTTGCGGCATCCTGATGCCGATAATGATTTCGTAATACGGTATGGAACTCAATCTTCAGAGGCCTCTGCTCTTCTTCGACATAGAGAGTACGGGGCTGGACATTCCGGTCAATTCCATAATTGAACTCAGTTTCGTAAAGGTGTTTCCCGGCGGCGAGGAACGCATAAAAACTTGGAAGATAAAGCCTTGGGATTACGTTCGGCAGTGCCAGCGGCCCATAGAGCCCGCAGCCTCCGAGGTCAACGGCGTAACCGACGACATGCTCACCGACTGCCCCACGTTCTACGAGCTTTCGGACGAGATTGCATCCTGGCTGAAGGACAGCGACCTCGCCGGATTCAATTCCCAGAAGTTCGACCTCCCCATGCTGGCCGAGGAATTCGAGAGAGTAAAGCGTACAGGCAAGAATATAGACGTCGACCTCCACGCTCCCCGCATGGTGGACGTGCAGAATATCTTCCACGCCATGGAGCCCCGCAACCTCAAGGCCGCATACCGCTTCTACTGCGGCGGCGAGGATTTCGAGAACGCGCATACTGCAGAGGCCGACACCGTAGCCACCTACAAGGTGCTCAAGGCCCAGCTGGACCGCTACCCCGACCAGCTCAAGAACGACGTGGCGCAGCTGTCGTCCTTCGTGGGCAAGCGCTACGTCGACTTCTCCGGTCACCTCGTCTGGAACGAAGCGGGGGAGCCGGTGATCAATTTCGGCAAGCACAAGGGCAAGACGGCCCGCGAGGTCTTCGATACCGACCCGTCCTACTTTGCATGGATACAGCAGGGCTCGTTCACCCTGGATACCAAGGCCCAGTTCGAAAAGTTAGAGCAGCGCTACAAGCTCGAACGCCTGGCCCAGAAGTTCAAGAAAAACTGAAATGGCAAAACTGATTCCCATCTATACCTGGAACAAAGGCGTACTTGAAATCACCAAGAGGGGGGACAAGCTCTCCCACAAGCCCTGGTTCCAGGGTGTACTGTTGCTGGGATGCGTCGTCCTTGCGATGCTCCTCGCCAACCTTCCGTTCACCCGGCATTTCTATCACGCCGTCCTCGAAACCCAGATGCAGCTGCACCTGAGCAGCCCCGACGGTGCGGTCAACGTCCTGTTCCCCCGCGACCTCACGGTGGAGAAGTTCATCAACGACATCCTGATGGTGATATTCTTCTTTACGGTGGGTCTGGAGATAAGGCGCGAGGTCGCCCATGGAGAGCTTTCCAGCGTCAGGAAGGCCATGCTGCCGGTGATTGCCGCATTCGGCGGAGTGATCGCCCCGGCTCTCATCTACACCATAATCAACCACGGTACCGCAGCCTCCAGCGGCTGGGGCATTCCCACGGCCACCGACATTGCCTTCGCGGTCTGCATCCTTTCGGTGCTCAACGACAAGGTTCCGGTTTCGCTCAAGGTTTTCCTCACCGCACTCGCCATAGCGGACGACCTCATAGCCATCCTCGTCGTGGCCCTGTTCTACGGCGGCAGGATAAACTTCGTGCTGCTCGCCATCGCCCTTGCGGTCATACTCTTCACCCTGCTGCTTCGCCGTGTCGGCGAGAAGCACATGTTCCCGTACATCTTCTGCGCGGTCATCGTGTGGGCCCTGTTCTATTACAGCGGCATACATGCCACCATGTCCGGCGTGGTGATGGCTTTCCTCATTCCGGCGAAGTCCCGTTACAACAAGGCCCAGTACATACACAAGCGCAACAAGTACATAGCCCGCCTGGACACATACGACGGCCTGGACGACGAGCCTTTCCCCAACGGTCCGCAGAAGCACTGCCTCCGCAAGCTCGACGAGATAGCCCGCGGCACCATGGACATGAGCTACAAGGTTGAGCACGCCCTCAGCCCATGGGTGAATTTCCTCATCATGCCGGTTTTCGCACTTGCCAACGCAGGAGTGGAAATCAGCGACCCCGGACTGTTCAACGTATTCTCCTATTCGCCTCAGCTGGGAAGCGTCTCCATGGGAGTCTTCCTTGGCCTGCTGCTCGGCAAGCCGCTTGGAATCACCCTTTTCAGCTGGCTCGCTATCAAATTCAAGGTGGGCGAGATGCCCCACGGGGCCAACTGGAAGATGTTCTTTGCCGTGGCCTGTCTGGGCGGCATAGGATTCACCATGAGCATATTCGTTGACACGTTGTCGTTCAGCGAACAGGCTCCTGAGATTACGGCTCATCTCCGTGACGCGGGCAAGATTGCAGTCCTGCTCGGTTCGGTATGCGCCGGCTTGCTGGGAAGCCTTCTTATTACTATTGTATCCAAATTGACTGGCCGCAAGTCGGAATTATCAAAATAATTCTTATCTTTGCGGTCCCAAGCCACTTTAGCTCAGTCGGTAGAGCAGCGCATTCGTAACGCGCAGGTCGGCAGTCCGAGTCTGCCAAGTGGCTCACGCGATGAAACTTTCCCGCGGAAGAGTGAAACTTCTGCGGGATTTTTCCGTATAATATGTGCAGAATAAAAGATTCCAATGAGACAACTTAAAATTACAAAGTCCATTACCAACCGCGAAAGCGCCTCCCTGGACAAGTACCTTCAGGAAATAGGCCGCGAGGAGCTGGTAAGCCCCGAGGAAGAGGTTGAACTTGCCCAGCGCATCCGCAAGGGCGATCAGGCTGCACTCGAGAAACTCACCCGCGCCAACCTCCGCTTCGTGGTTTCAGTGGCAAAACAGTACCAAAACCAGGGCCTCAGCCTTCCCGACCTTATAAACGAAGGCAACCTCGGCCTCATCAAGGCCGCCGAAAAATTCGACGAAACCCGCGGATTCAAGTTCATCTCCTACGCAGTATGGTGGATTCGCCAGAGCATACTCCAGGCCCTTGCTGAGCAGAGCCGCATCGTGCGCCTGCCGCTCAACCAGGTAGGTTCCCTCAATAAGATAAACAAGGCCCTCGGCAAGTTCGAACAGGAGAACGAGCGCCAGCCGTCCACCGAAGAGCTTTCCGAGATGATAGACGTTCCCCGCGAGAAGATTGCCGACACCCTGCGCGTCTCCGGCCGCCACGTAAGCGTGGACGACCCTTTCGTGGAGGGAGAGGACAACTCGCTGCTCGACGTCCTTCCCAACGAGGATTCTCCCATGGCCGACAAGGGCCTCACCAACGAGTCCCTCAGTACGGAAATCGAACGCGCCCTTCAGATACTCACCCCCCGCGAGAGGGAAATCATCAAGAGTTTCTTCGGCATAGGCTGCCAGGAAATGACCCTCGAAGAGATTGGCGAGCGTCTGGACCTCACGCGCGAGCGTGTACGCCAGATCAAGGAAAAGGCCATACGTAAACTCAAGAAACCCGCTGCAAGCAAGCTTCTTAAATCATATCTGGGATGAGCGCAGAACAGTTCCTCGCACAAAAATCGGCTCTGGCCGTCGAGGCTCTGTACGGAACCTCTCCCGCAGAATCTGCACTTCAGGTTCAGGTTACACGCAAGGATTTCGAAGGCGACTATACCGTGGTCGTCTTCCCGCTCCTGCGCATCAGCCGCCAGTCTCCTGCCGCAACTGCGCAGGCCATAGGCGAATGGCTGACAGCCAACTGCCCCGAGGTGAGCGGCTTCAACGCCGTCCAGGGTTTCCTGAACATCAGCCTCAGCAATGTCTACTGGCGTGAAACCCTTCAGGAAATAGGCTCCGACGCCTCATTCGGCACTCTGCCCGCTACGGGCCGCCGCATCATGGTGGAGTTCTCATCTCCCAATACAAACAAGCCCCTGCACCTTGGCCATATACGCAACAACCTCCTGGGTTTCAGCGTGTCCGAGCTTCTCAAGGCCGCCGGCAACGAGGTCATCAAGTCCACCCTCGTCAACGACCGCGGAGTCCATATCTGCAAGTCCATGTATGCCTGGGAGAAGCTTTTCGACGGCGCCACCCCCGAGAGCACCGGCATCAAGGGCGACCACTTGGTAGGCGACTGCTACGTGGCCTACGCCAAGCTCGAGAAGGAGCATCCCGAGGTCATCGACGATGTGCATAAGATGCTGGTACAGTGGGAAGAAGGCGACCCTCACGTGCGAGCCCTCTGGCAGAAGATGAACTCCTGGGTGTTCGCCGGATTCGATCAGACCTACAAAGCCCTCGGCATATCGTTCGACCGCACCTACTACGAGCACGACACCTATCTGCTAGGCAAGGAGCTGGTGCAGAAGGGCC
>CAMOGR010000141.1 GCA_946614205.1 uncultured Bacteroidales bacterium
AGAGTACTTCCTCCATGCCTTCGTCCCATTTGCCGCCTGCGCAGTCGCCGATGCCGTATACGCGTGCGGGCTCGACATGGACCTTGTTGTTCTTGAAGTCGACGTGAATCATGTAGATGCCGTCGGCGTCAACTGTGCAGTTGCCTCCGGCCTCGGTGAAGCCGTCGTTCTCTCCAAGGCCCCAGAAGTCGCCGGACCATGCCCTCTGCGAGCAGAACTTGAAGCCCTTGCCTGCGCTGATGTAGCGGATGGCATAGAACTGTCCGGTGGCGTCGCCGCCCCATTCGTTGTTGATGACGGGAATCATCTCTACGACACCGTCGGAGCTCCAGTCCCAGCCGCCGAATTCCTCACCTATCATGTAGAGCTGGTCGGGGAATTCCTTGTGCTCCTCAATCAGGATGGTCTTGGCTGCGTAGTCGAAGGTCACGTCGAAGTTGCCGGAGGCGGGAACACGGATGTTCAAGCTGCCGGCCTCGAATGCGGTGCCGATGGCGGGGGTATAGACGCCGTAAGGGTTGGCGGCGTCGATGGTGCTTTGTGCGTTGGCCTCAGGGCCACCGTAGCTCTCGTCCCACTTGTGGTCTGCGCGGATCTTGAATTCTTCGCCCTCGTTCATTGCGACGTTGGAAATCTTCCAGGTGTCGCCTGCGGGGTTGCTGAGGTCGAAGTCGGTATCCCAGTTGCTGCCGCCTATGGTGCCGATGAGGGACCATGCAAGAGGCTTGTCGGATACGGGGACCTCGCCTTCTCCCTGCTGGAGATAGAAGATGCCGTAGGTAGGATAGAGGAATACGGTGTAGACGCCTGCGGGAGCGGTCATGTCGCCGCCGCCCTTGATCATCTGCACGGGCTCGCCGATTGCGAAGGTGCCGCCGCCGAGGTCGTATGCGCCCCATTCGTCATTGCCGCGGAACTTGAATGTACCGGCATTGAAAGGAAGGTTCATGGCGCCCCAGATTTCGGGGTCGTCCTGAATCTTCTTGAGGTCGACGTCGGTGTCCCATCCGGTCATGGCGGGACCGATGATACCCCAGGTCTCTGCGCCGGACATGTCGTCGGCGAGGACCTCGAACTTGCTCAGGTCGATGTCGGGAAGTTCGAAGGAAGCTTCGCTCACGGTGATGGTGAGGGCGTCGAGGTCGAGAACGACCTTGTACATGCCTGCGGGAATCTTGATGTTGTCACCGCCGGCAACTGCCTCGAAGGGCTCGCCGAGGGCGACCATCACGCCGCCGTAGTTCTCGTCCCAAGCGCCGTCCTTGCGCCACTTGAACTCGGTGTCGCTTTCTGCGGTGATGACTGCCGTCCAGAGGTTGCCTTCGTTCGTCGCGAGGATGTCGTTGTCCCAGTCGCCGTTGAGGCCGATGATGTTCCAGCCTGTAATCTCCACGGGTGCGGGAGGTTCGCTTGCCTCGATCTTGGTACTGACCTTCACGCCGCTCGCGGCAGAGACCTTTGCGGTAAGGTCTGTAGGATTGACGAAGAGGTCGAACTCGCCGTCTGCGCCGACTTTGATGTTGTCACCGTCCTGAGCGACAGCGAAGTCGTTGTCAAGTCCGCCGAAATCGCCGCCGAGGTTGACCGCCCAGTCTTTGTCCTGACGGAACTTGAACTCGTCGGCCGCTGCGAGGGATACGCCGAATGCCGCATGAGTCGTGCCGTCGGAAACCATTGCTATGTCGCCGTTCCATTCGATTCCGTACTTGGAGAGGGCTCCGATGACGGACCAGTTGCTCTCCTGGGTGAATGCGGGATACGGGTCGAATGCGGCTGCAACGATGGCGGTCTGGTCGATGGTGTTCAGGAAGATGTCGTAGACGCCGTCTGCGGTGATCTTGATGTTGTCACCGTTCTGAGCGACGGAGAATTCAGCCCCGACTTCCGACATGGTGCCGCCGAAGTTCTCGTCCCAAGCCTGGTCCTTGCGGAACTTGACCTCGTCGCCCGCCTTGAGGGTGACGTGTGCCGCAACGTGGTTGCCGTTGCCGTCGGTCCACATGTTCAGGTCGCCGTCCCAGCTGATGCCGTATTCGGCCATTGCACCGATGAGGGACCATTCGCTGGCCTCGGTGTAGTCCTGATAAGGGCTGCCGACGATTTCGGGCAGTTCGACGAGCCAGTTGCTGACCTTGATGAGGCCTTCGGAGTCGATGAAACCGTTGAGACCGTTGTCGCGGGACTGGTCCTGCATGGATGCGCGGACCGCGAGGGCGAGGGATGCGGTCGAGCCTTCAGCCTTGCCGAGGGTCATGAGGGCCCTGGTGAGGTTGACGGGAGTGACGGTGAGGGTACCTTCGCTGTTCTTGGTGGTGAGGGTCTTGCTTACTGCCTCGCCGTCAAGTTCGACGATGGCGAGGGAGTGGTTGACCGGCATCTTCTCGTTGAAGCTCTGGCCGAAGCTGCCGGGGGTGAATTTGGCGACCACTCCGTCATCGGCGTTAACGGTATAGGAGCCGAGGACGGGCGCCGTGGCCTTGCTGAGGTCGACTTCAGCGTATTTCTCTTTTTCGCAGGCGACGCTTCCGAAGAGGAAGACGGCCGCGGATAATATAGCTAATACTCTTTTCATAATCGGGCACTATTCTTATTATTCATAGTCGGGATTCTGGCTGAGTTTGCCGTTGGCGAGCAGGTCGCTGTCGGGCAGGGGGAACAGGTTCCTCCTGGACTCCACGGCCTTGCCTTCCTTGACGTTGCCCTTCCACTGCCAGAGGTATTTGTCGGTAGTGAAGAGGCCGAAGCGGATAAGGTCGTTGCGGCGCCAGCATTCCTGATAGAGTTCGCGGGCACGCTCGTCGATGATGATGCTTTCGCTCAGGCTGCTTGCGCTCTCAAGACCGGCGCGTGAACGCACCTGGTTGAAGGCTGCGAGGCCGTCGATGCTGGCACCCCTGAGCTGGCACTCTGCCGCCATGAGAAGGACGTCTGCATAACGCATCATGGGGAAGTCGGTATCCACGGAGCCCATCTCCTTGCCTGGAGTGCCGGCGGAGGTGATGTTGCGGAACTTCATGAATGCGTAACCGTTGCTGAATTCGCCGATGTCGTCGATGTCAGCCTGCTGGGTGGCGGTGTAGAAGAGCGCACGGGCATCCTTTGCGGTGTCGAACTTGTTGTAGAACTCGGGAGTCATGCGGAGGCCGCCCCAGCCGCTGGAGATACCTACTGCGGCAGGATCCATCGCGCCGCCGGTGGAGGCGAAGATGATGTAATTGGTGGCGCCGTAGCTGGTGGTGTTCACGCCGTCCTGCTCGATGGCGAAGATGATTTCGTCAGTGCAGCGGTCGTTGTCGGCGAGGAAGAGCTCCTGATATGCGCTGAAGGTGCCTGCGGAGCTGGTATGGAGGCTGTAGCCGTCGTCCATGAGGTCCTTGAGCACGTCGGCGCACTTCTGCCACTGGGCGGTGCCGGTGAAGATTTCCGCATTGAGGTACAGCTTGGCGAGGATGAACTTGGCCACGCCCTTGTCGGCCCTTGCATAACCGTTGGCCCTGGGGGCTGCGAGGTCGGAACCGTTGATGAGGTCGGTGAGTTCGGTCTCAAGCCAGTTGTACAGGTCTGCGCGGGAAATCTGGTCGGGGTTCTGGCCCACGATGGAAGTCTCGTCAGCGAAGGGGACGCTGCCGAAGTTGTCGATCGCATGGTAGTATGCCAGGGCGCGCAGCACGCGGGCCTCTGCGATGTACTCGTTCTTGTTTGCGAAGTCCACGCTGCTGGCCTTGGCCTCGCGGATGAACTCGTTGGCCAAGCCCACCTGCATGAAGATACGGGAGTAGAAAGCGTAGATGAAGCTGTCGCCGGTGGTCCAGTCCATCCAGTGGAAGCTCTTGATTGTCTGGTCGTTCCAGCCGCAGACGGACTCGTCGGTAGTGAGCTCGCTGTGGTGGTACAGTCCGCGGATGTACTGGGATGCACCGCCGTCGAGACCGGAGATTGAAGGGTCGCCGTCTTTTCCGTAATAGCCGGAGGTGGCGAAACCGGTGTAGACTCCGGCAAGAAGGGAGGTGAATGCCCCTTCGTCGACGAGCGCCTTGTTGGCGGTGTTGGCGTTAGGGTCGATAGGTGTGACGTTGAGGTCGCCTACGCAGGAAGTGAAGCTCACGCCTGCTGCGAGTACTGCGCCGAGAATATATTTAAGTGTTTTCATATCGCCTGAGAATTAGAAGTTGAACTTGATACCGGCGACGAAAGTCCTCGGGCGGGGGTACATGGTACCGTCGATGCCGCCGTAGACTTCAGGATCGATTCCGTCATACTTGGTGATGGTGCAGATGTTCTGGACGGTGCCGAAGATGTTGAGGGTGGAGAAGCGGTCTTCGTTGATCTTGAACAGCTTCGGGAAGGTGTATCCGATGGTGAAGTTGTCAAGCTTGAGGAATGAAGCGTCGCGTACGTAGTAGTCGGAGAGGTACTGGGCCTGGCTGAACATGGAGTGGCCTGCGGAAACGAGGCGGTTGCCGATGAAGCTGTTGGTCCAGAGGTCGGCGAGCATTTCGGTGTCGGAGGCCACGTTGTTGTAGACCCAGTTGCCGAGGGATGCGTGGCCGCTCAGGGCCGCCGTCCAGTTCTTCCAGCTGAAGGAGGTGTTGAAACCGAAGGTCCAGTCTGCGAAGGGCTTGTGATAGAAGTACTTGTCGTCTGCGGTAATCTTGCCGTCGGGGATGGGGTTGCCAGCTTCGTCGAAGGCGCCTGCACGGTCGACATAGACTCCGTTGATGGGCTTTCCGTTGGAGTCGTAGACCTGCTGGTACACGTAGAATGCGTTCATGGGCATGCCTACCTGGAACATCTGTATGTTGTTGCCGGTACCGCCGGAAATTCCGCCGGTCTCGACGCCGGTGGCGTTCTCGTCGGAAGCGGTGAGCTTGGTAATCTGGTTGTAGTTGTACGCTGCGTTGGCTCCTACGGTCCAGCTCATGTCCTTGGTCTCGACCAGGATGGCGTTCACGTCGAGCTCGACACCCATGTTGGTCATGGAACCGATGTTGGTGTTGAGGTAGTTGGTGAGGTTGCTGAGGGCGGGAACGGGGATGTAGTTCAGGATGTCCTTGGTGTCACGCTTGTACAGGTCGATGCTTGCGGTGAGCCTGTCTTTCCAGAATCCGAAGTCGAAACCTGCATTGTAGGTAGTGGTGGTCTCCCAGCGGAGGTCTGCGCTGTATCCCAGAGGGGAAATAGGCGTAATGAGCTGGTTGCCGAAGTAGTAGTAGGAACCGAGCTGGTTGGTGAGGAACTGGGCGAAGGTGTCATAGTATCCGCCCACTGCCTGCTGGCCGGTCTGGCCCCAGCTGAGTCGTACCTTTGCGGTGGAGAGCTTCTGTGCGCCTGCCATGAAGTCCTCGTTCATCACGTTCCATGCGAAGGCCACGGAAGGGAAGATACCCCATTTGTGGTTCTGGAAACGGGACGTTCCGTCAGCGCGGAGGGTGGCGGTGAGGAGGTACTTGTCGGCCAGACCGTAGTTGGCCCTTCCGAAGAAGGAGATGAGGTAAAGCTCGCCCTTGCCTTTGGAGTCGCCGAGGCTGGCCTCGTCGCTGATGCGGTAGGTCTTGCTGTTGCTCTCGCTGTAGAAGTGCTGCCATGAGTAACCTGCCATGAGGTCTACGTTGTGAATGTCTCCGAAGGTCTTGTTGAAGTCGGCGTAGAACTCGAGGGTGGTGTCGCGGCGGGTGTAGTCGTAGTCGGTGTGCTGGCCGCCGCCGGACTGAATCGTGTTGTGGTAGGATGCCTCGGAACCCATTGCAAGTTCGGAAACGCCGGAGGACTTGGCCCAGTCGATACCGAGGTTGAGGTTGAAGCGCAGGGCCTCGAAGCCGTGGACCTTATAGTCGAACTGGGAGTTGCCGATGAAACGGTAGGCGTTTGCGTAGTCGGTCTTGGCGTCAAGCAGGGCCACGGGATTCATGGTGGCCATGGTGTTGATGTTGTTGGACTTGTCGTACCAGGTTGTGTAGCCGTTGAGGTTGTAGCCGGCAATGTCGTTCTTGACGGGCTTGGTGGGGTCGTAGTGGTTGGCTGCGCCGATTGCGTCCTGGTTGGCGTATACGTTGTGGGCGTATGTGCCCTTTCCGTTGAGGCTTACCGTGAGGTGCTTGTCAAGGAAGGTGGGGGACAGGTTGAGCGACAGGGTGCCACGGTCCATCTTGGAGCCCTTGAGGGTACCGTTCTGGTCGGTGAAACCGCCGGATACGCGGTAAGGCAGGAAGTCGCCGATGCGTCCGCTGACGGAGATGTTGGCGTCGTGCGAGAGGGCGTTCTGGTAGATGAGGTCCTGCCAGCCGTTCTTGTACTTCTTGCCCACAGCGTCCTCGGGGATGGTGCCGCCGATGCCGAGGTTGGCCTCAGCTGCGGAATTGGCTCCGTAGAACTGGCGGATGAGGTTTGTGATGCCCTCGGCGTCGAGAAGCTGGTTGTACTTGGCGATGGTGTTGTAGGATGCCGTGTAGTCGACTGCGATGTGGGGCAGTGCCTGTGCATTCTTCGCGCCCTTCTTGGTGGTGATCACGATAACGCCGTTGGATGCACGGGAACCGTAGATTGCGGTTGCGGATGCGTCCTTGAGCACGGAGAAGCTCTCGATGTCCTCGGGGTTGATGGAGGACAGAGGGTCGGACATGCCGGAGATGCCGTCGTTGGATACGGGCAGGCCGTCGATGACCACCAGAGGGCTCTGGTCTGCGTTGAGGGACGCTGTACCGCGGATGCGGATGGTGGCGCCTGCACCGGGCATACCGGAGCCTGCGGTGACGACCACGCCTGCGGTCTTGCCTCGCAGGAGGTCTGCAGGAGTGGTAATCACGCCCTTGTTGATTTCGTCGGCCTTGACAGTGGAGACGCTTCCGGTGAGGTCGCTCTTCTTCACGGTACCGTAGCCGATGACCACCACGTCATCGAGGAATTCGGTGTCCTCTGCAAGGGTGATTGTGGCGGGAAGATTGCGGGCGGTGAAGGTCTGCGATGCATAGCCTATGCAGCTGACCTCAATCGTGGCGTCCGCACTTGAGACGGTAAGGACGAAGTCGCCGTCGAGTCCCGTGGATGTGCCGGTGGTGGTGCCCGCCTCCATGACGGTGGCGCCGATTACCGGTCCCTGGGAATCAACCACGACTCCCTTGACCTGGTATCCGCCTTGGGCGAATACATTTGTGCCTGCAAGTCCGAGAAGGACCGTAAGCACTGCGGTTAAAATCCTTTTCATTGAGAGTGTAGTTAGTATTTAATTGGTTGAGTTGTGTGTCTTTACGAGGCTTACGCTGCATGCGCCGAGCACCAGGAACACTCCTGCCAGCAGGAGCATGGCACCCTGGCTGCCGCCTACGAGGCTTATTACGAGGCCTCCGGTGGCTGCTGCGACTATCTGCGGCAGGCAGATGGTGCAGTTGAACAGGCCAAGGTAGCTGCCCATGTACGGGTTGCCCTCGAGGGCGTTGGTCAGGAAGGTGAAGGGAAGCGCAAGCATGGCGGCCCATGCGAATCCGATGAGGAAGTAGCTGCCGAAGAGCAGGTACTGGTTGTGGATGAACATCACGCTTGCGAACCCGGCGGCACCCGCCAGAAGGCTTACGACGTATGCGAGTTTGAGGTTCTTGAAACGGGGGATGACGAGGGCCCAGAGTATGGAACCGACCGCCTGCACTGCGAACAGCACGCCCACCCAGTTGCCTGCGGCCTGGTATTCGGCCGAAGCTACGTCGGTGGTGCCCCAGCAGTTGTGTGCGATGGCGCCGTTGGTGTAGGTCCACATATAGAGGAAGGCCGCCCAGCAGAAGAACTGCACCAGACCCACCGTCCAGAAGGTCTTGGGAGCCTTGATGAGGAGCTTCAGCAGGCCTTCGCCTTTCTTCTCCTCAGCCTTTGCAGGGTCGATTCCGTGGAACTCGGCGTACTCCTTCGGAGGCATTTCCTTGACCTTCATGAAGGTATAGAGCACGCAGAGGATGAGGATGGCAGCGCCCACGTAGAAGCTATAAATTACGCTGTCGGGAACTACGCCCTCGGGTGCGGTGTTTGCGATTCCTATCCAGGTGAAGAAGATGGGAAAGAGGTAGCCCACCAGGCTTCCGGCATTGCACAGGAAGCTCTGGATGCTGTATGCCGTGGCTTTCTGCTTCTCGTTCACCATGTCGCCGACCATCATCTTGAACGGCTGCATGGCCACGTTGATGGAGGTGTCGAGAAAGATGAGGGAGAAGAGGCCGAACCACATGGCGGCGTTGAGCCCGAGGAATACCCTTGCTCCGAAATGCAGCGAGCCTGCATTGGGCAGGAATATCATCACGAGCACCGCTATGATGGCACCTATCAGAAGGTACGGCTTGCGCCGGCCCATCCGCGTCCATGTGCGGTCGGACCATTTGCCGATGAGCGGCTGGACTATCATGCCCATGAGGGGCGGGAGTATCCAGAAGAACGAGAGTTGGTGCGGGTCTGCACCAAGCGTTGCAAAAATGCGGCTGATGTTGGCGCTCTGCAGCGCGTAGGCTATCTGTACCCCGAAAAATCCGAAGCTCAGGTTGAACATCTGCCAGAACGAAAGGTCTTTTCTATTGGTCATTTTTTGCGGTTACTTGGTCAAAGTAACCACAAATTTAATAATATTTTCGTTTAATAAATAATAAGGTACAAAAAAAATAACGGTCCGCCTTTCCCGGATCATTCGAAACATCTTGAAATACCAAGTAATTAACCGTCCCTTGGGGGTGCAGGGGGATGGTAGTCAGCTGCGAAGCAGCGGACAAAACCTTTTCACTTGTCACCGACAAGTGAAAAGGTTACGTCCAGCCGAGGCCTGAGACTCTTGTCAGGATACTCCGGACCGTAAAGGACGCCGCAGTAGTAGCGGTCCTTGTCGAGGAGGTCCTGCGTGGTCGTACTCGTAGAAGAACTGTTGGCGTAGGCCGACATCATCATCATGCTGTAATAGTTGGAGTAAGGGTCGCCGTAGCCGTAACCCCCGTAACCTCCGTATCCGTAGCCGCCGTAACCATAGCCGTACCCGCCATAGCCGCCGTAGTACATGCTGTTGTAATAGTTCTGGTAGGCCAGCATCTGGTAGTAGTCGCTCATCGAGGAGCCGCTGCTGGTGGTCTCTATGACTTCGTGGGCGGTGATTATCAGCCAGATATCGTATTCTCCGCCGAGCAGTTTGCGTCTGCGCAGCACATCGGTTTCAGTCTCTCCCTCCTCGGGAGTCTCGTGAATCTTGAGGAGCTCCTGCAGATGGTAGGTGATGTCGGGCTCGTAGCGGAGGGTGCTGCGGTTGATTTCGCCCTGGTTCTCGCTGGACGCAGCCGCATCGGTGAGGCTGGCGAAAGTGACGAGGGTGTCGTTCTGGCGCAGCCGGCACGTAGGCGAGAGCACCTGCGGGAACTTGAACATTTCGCGGTAGTCGTCGGGGAAGGCGAAGGGCAGGATGACGGAGGCCTTGTTGATTACCGCAGTGCGCGGGTCGCCGCCTTCGGCGATTATCAGGTCTTCCGCCATGTGCTTGAGGCTCAATGCGGAAAGGACCGGCTTGAGGCCGCCGCCGCCCTCAATCATGATTTTCTCCCGGGCGGGTCCCTGGAGCGGACGGGTCTCGTGCTCGGTGAGGTTGAGCGCGTATTCGGGGTATTCGCCGCGTTTCAGGGAGGATTTCGTCATCAGCGAGTCCATCTCCTCGAAGCGGGTGAGGCCGTATACGAAATTGAATACGGTATCCTTTTCGGGGACGCCGTCGTAGTCGTAGTCGCACAGCATGCGCATGCGTGCGTAATTGCCGGTGACGTATTTCTCGGAAGCGTCGTATCCTACCTGGAGGTCGAATATGTTGATGCGGCCTCCTATGCCGGCGGGAT
This sequence comes from uncultured Bacteroidales bacterium, assembly GCA_946614205.1. The sequence continues at coordinate 9,840 of CAMOGR010000141.1, forward strand.
TGTCGACGGATATGTGGATTCCGGGAATCTTCTTGGAGTATGCGTCGAAGTCGATGAGGTCTTCCTTGGTGAGAGTGAGGAAGCGGGCCGCATATTCATCGGTGAAATCGAAGCTCAGCGAGTCGGCGCCGTTCACGGTAGGAGTGCCCTTGGCGATGGATTTGGAGTAGTCCACCGGTATCGAGTTGCCGAGGCAGTCGAAGTCGTGCCCCGGGGATATGGGGCTGAGCAGCGAATGCACCCGCACCTGCTGGATGATGGGGATCTGGTCGGTGGAAGCGACGGACACGCTGTCGAGCGCGGCCTCGAAGCGGAAGCGGAGAATCCTGGCGGCTGCGGGATTGCCGAAGTCGAGAGAGTCTTCCGCGGGAACGAGCGTGAGGGCGCAGCTGCGGCGCGTGAGACCGAACTCCGTGTCGCGCAGGGCGCCGATCGTGATGCGGGTCTGGGAGTATCCCGACAGGGAGTCGGTGAGCTTTGTCGAAATGGACCCGGAGGGGAACAGGGTTTCCCTGGGGTAGACGGTGTATTTCTGGTTGTCCGGTATGAGGTTGCCGCCGAGCTCGGTGTTAATGTCTACGCAGGACATGCAGCACAGCAGGGCGGCAGCTATTGCGGGAATGGGTGATTTCATCTTAAACCGTATCGTAAAATGCGTTGTACGCATCGACGTAGGTGCCGTTTTCCAGCGCTTCCCCGTCGTATTGGAGCATCGGAAGCTTGCGGGCGCGGGCGCTGCGGAGGATTTCTCCCTTCACCTCGGGGGAACCGAGTATGATGCCGTCGGCGTACTGGATGGCAGTCTTTGCAAGATTGATGCCGCTTGCCTCCTTGCCGAGATACTGCAGGTCGTCCTTGGTGAGCCCTCCGAATGCGGCCTTGGCTGCGAAGTCGGGGTGGAACGGGGCCTGGGGAGTGTCGTCGTACAGCGAGAGGACGATTTTGCTGCCGGAGAAGATGGGGTCGTCCTTGTAGGCTTTCTTGAGGTATGCCGGTACCAGGTGCGAAATCCACCCGTGGCAGTGAATCACGTCGGGAGCCCAGCGGAGTTTCTTGGTGGTCTCCAGGACGCCGCGCGCGAAGAAGATGGCGCGTTCGTCGTTGTCGGCGAAGAAGCCTCCCTCGGCGTCCTCGAACTTGAACTTGCGGCGGAAGTAATCCTCGTTGTCAATGAAGTAAACTTGTATGCGGGCGGCGGAGATGGAAGCTACCTTGATGACGAGGGGATGGTCCACGTCCGCGATGATGATGTTCATGCCGGACAGGCGGATGACCTCGTGGAGCTGGTTCTTGCGCTCGTTGATGAATCCGTAACGCGGCATGAAGGAACGTATTTCCTTTTTGCGCTCCTGGATGCCCTGCGGTAACTGCCTCGCGATGTTTGCGATAGGAGATTCCGGGAGGTAGGGACACATCTCGGAATTCACGAACAGTACTCTTTTTACATTTTCTGCCATTATGCACAAAGGTAAGAAATTTTTTTTAATAATTGATGATATTTGACTACCTTTGAAGTCAATTTGGGAACTTATGTCAAGGAAAGAAGACAGCAAAATCATCCGCCGCCGGCTCAGGAATGCATATGCGTCGAGCATAATAAGCATCAGCATGGTGCTGCTCCTCGTAGGCGTGGCGACTCTCCTTGTCGTCAATGCGCGGGCCGTTTCCGATTATTTCAAGGAGAACATGCAGCTGTCCGTCATCCTCAAGACGGACGCCACGGACAGCGAAGCCCTCGAGTACCAGAAGTCGGTGAACACCCTGCCGTACATCAAGGATACTCACCTCGTGTCCCGCGAGGAAGGCACCAGGGAACTCGAACAGATGCTGGGAGGGGATTTCCTTTCCGTGTTCGAGACCACTCCGGTCCCGATGTCGCTCGATGTGACCCTTCGCGCCGACTACGTGGCGCCCGACAGCATCGCCCTCGTGAGGCGCGCCCTGTCGGCCTCGCCGGTGGTGGACGAGGTGGAGTGGCAGCAGTCGCTCGTCGAGGCCCTCAACGACAACCTTGCCAAGATTTCACTTCTGCTCGGAGTGTTTATCCTGCTGTTGCTTTTCATTTCTTTCGTGCTGATTAACAATACGGTACGCCTGAGCGTATTCTCCCGTCGCTTCACTATACACACCATGCAGCTGGTGGGCGCCACGAAGGGCTTCATCCGGGCTCCGTTCGTGCGGGGCGCGGTGCTGCAGGGGCTGGCATCCTCGTTCCTGGCCCTGCTGGTCCTTGCCGGCGTGCTGCTGCTGTTGCGCAGTGAGTTCCCCCAGTTGTTCGCGTCCCTTCAGGTCGTGTCCCTGGCGATAGTGGCCGGGGTCGTGGTCGCTGCGGGCGTACTTATCTGCGTGGTGAGCACCTGGCTCGTGGTCGGGCGGCTCATCACTCTCAACAAAGACGAGTTATATTATTGATATGAGTAAAATGGCAATCACCCGCAAGGGCTTGCGCCTGCTTCTTGCCGGCCTGCTGGTCATGGTGGCCGGCTACATTCTTATGATGGGCGGTTTCTCGCCCGACCCCAACGTGTTCAATTACGCAATGTTCGACTTCCGCCGCCTGGTGGCCGCCCCGCTGGTGATTATAGCGGGGATTGTGCTGGAGGTCGTCGCCATAATGGGCAAATTCGAAGACAAGGAGTAAGGAATGGATTGGTTACAGGCACTCATTCTCGGTATAGTCCAGGGACTTACCGAATTCCTTCCGGTCAGCAGCAGCGGTCATCTTGCTATCGGCCGCGCCCTTCTCGGGGTTGAGCCCGCCGGAGATTTGATTTTCGAAGTCACGGTTCACGCGGCGACGGTGCTGTCCACCATCGTGGTCTTCCGCAAGCAGATATGGAAGCTGCTCTGCGGTCTGTTCAAGTTCCGCTGGAACGACGAGACCGATTACATCGCAAAGATTTGTGTATCAATGATTCCGGTACTCATCGTGGGCGTTTTCTTCAAGGACTGGGTGGAGGCCGCTTTCGGCTCCCTCCTCGTGGTCGGCATCGCCCTGCTCGTTACGGCAGTGCTCCTTACCCTGTCCGACATAATCACCGCCCGTCAGAAGGGGAGCGGTGAGGGCGGCGCCCCGGCTGTGCGTAACGGAATAAGCTTCTGGCAGGCGCTGGTTGTCGGCATCGGCCAGGCCCTGGCCGTAATTCCGGGCCTTTCGCGCAGCGGTACGACCATCAGTACGGGACTCATCAGCGGAGTGCGTCGCGAAAACATGGCTCAGTTCTCCTTCCTCATGGTGCTGGTGCCCATTCTCGGAGAAATGTTCCTCGACGTGGTCGGCGGCGACTTCGCCTCATCTGCAGTCGGCGTACTGCCTCTGCTTATCGGCTTTGCGGCTGCATTCCTGTCCGGCCTCTTCGCCTGCAAGGTCATGATTGCCCTCGTCCGCAGAGCCCAGCTCAAGTGGTTCGGCCTGTACTGCGCGCTCGTGGGGCTGCTGGTTATCTTCTTGTCGTAGAGCCTGTTATGCGTTCCCTTGTGTATTTTGTCGCCGACGTTCACCTTGGCTTGCAGAGTGCGGACCCGGCGGAGCGGGAACGTCGTTTTCTGGATTTCCTCCGCGGCCTGCCACGTGAACGTATGCAGGCCCTGTATCTGCTGGGCGACATCTGGGACTTCTGGTATGAGTACCGTGACGTGGTGCCCCGCGAAGGCGCCCGTGTCGTTGCGGAACTCATTTCGCTGAAGGATTCAGGGGTCGAGGTGTTTTTCATCCCCGGCAACCACGACATCTGGACATATTCTTTCTTTGAAAGTCTCGGAATCCACCGTCTCGAGCAGCCTGTTTCGGTGTGCCTTGGCGGCAAGAAATTCTGCCTCGGCCACGGTGACCGCCTGGGTGGGAGCAGCTTCGGTTACGGCCTGATGCTCAAGGTGTTCCATTCGCGGGTGGCGCAGGCGCTGTTCAGTACGCTCCATCCGTGGATTGCCTACAGGCTCGCGCTCGGTTGGTCTCGGAGCAACCGTGGCAAGCATGAGCCGTATGTGTTCAAGGGGGAGGCTGAGCCTCTGTACCGTTTCGCATCAGCCCGGGACGCCGATTTCTGCATCTTCGGGCATTTCCACTGCAGCGTCGATATGAGCCTTCCGGCCGGCGGGCGTCTCATCGTGCTCAAGGACTGGATCGACGGCGGAACACCCTATGCCGTGTTCGATACGGCTAGTTCTTCTTTTTCTTGTTATCCTTTTTGACCTCGCTCTTGAGGCGGTCGGTCTTGATGACGGTTTTCTTCGGAGCTTCCCAGAAGACCGAATAGTAGAAACGGTCCCAGTTGCCTTCGTCCCAGACCTTTACGAGTTCCTCTATTTTGGCGTCCTTGCCCTTGGGGTCGTAGCGCGTCTTGAGGTCCTGTGAGAACAGCTTGGCGATAATCTGCCAGAAGTTGGCGGCGAATCCGCTTTCGTATTCCTTTATGATTTCGAATGCGCTCATCCCGCATTCGCGGTCCACCAGGCGCATCAGCAGAATGCCCTGGGACGTGGTCATGTGCTTGATGTCGTCGGTGAACAGGCCCAGCAGCTCCTTTTCGACCTGCTTGATGTATTGGTTGCGCTGGCTGCGTTTGGTGGCGTCGGCCTCGATGGTGCTGTCCACCTGCGCCATGAGCTTGCGGCCCACGAGGGCGTAAGGG
>CAMOGR010000142.1 GCA_946614205.1 uncultured Bacteroidales bacterium
AGGGAAGTATATGCGGTATTTGTGGCGGGCGGCAGCGGCACCCGCATGGGCGGCACTGTCCCGAAGCAGTTTCTCGAGTTGGGAGGCATACCGGTGCTCCAGCGCTCTGTGGAGGCTTTTCTTGCAGCGGAGCCGTCAGCCCGCGTGATCACCGTATTGCCCGCAGGGCATGTGGAAGAGTGGAAGCAGCTGTGCATCAGGTATGCGGTGCCTTTCCCCCAAACCATCGTCAAGGGCGGAATCACGCGTTTCCATTCCGTCCTCGCCGCGCTTGAGAAAGTCCCCGACGGGGCAGTGGTTTCCATTCACGACGGGGTGCGGCCACTTGTGTCGTCCGCCCTGGTGCGCACCATGCTTGACCGCATGGCCTCTCCGGGAGGTCCAGAGGCCCTCATCCCCGTGCTCCCCGTCACGGACACCCTGCGAAGCACAGTACCGGGAGCCCCGGCACCTGACCGCAGCGCGATGGTTGCCGTGCAGACCCCGCAGATGTTCCTTTCCGAAAAACTAAAAGCCGCCTACAGGCAGCCTTACGATGTATCCTTTACGGACGACGCTTCAGTAGCCGAACGGGCAGGCATGGTCATTTCCACCATCCCGGGAGAGAAATTCAACATCAAGATCACCACTCCAGAAGACCTGCGCCTCGCCAGCCTGCTACTTCAATGACACACAATATGGAAAAACTGTTTACCGGACAGTTCTGCTACTGACATTAGGATCTGGTAGCATCCGTCAAGAGACAGAGGCCTCACTTGCAGAGCATGATGTCCAGAATCATGCGGTCGGTCTCCTTCATGCCCCGGGAGCCTATCGCCCCTATGTTGCGTATGGTCTTCTCCACGTCGTCCTCCACAATACCGTCGGTGGATGGTATGCAGGTGTCGCGGAGGGCCAGGACCGCAGACTGCACGGCACACGACACTCCGGAGGCCACCTTCATGGCACAGCCGACCTTGGCGCCGTCGCAGACCATGCCCGTTATGTTCCCAGCCATGTTCTTGATGGCATAGCAGACCTGTCCGTACCCGCCGCCCTGCAGATACACGATGCCGCAGGCTGAGCCGGTGGACGCTACGACGCATCCGCACAGGGCCGACAATTTGCCGAGGAAATGCTTGATGTGGATGGCCACGAGATTGCTGAGTATCAGCGCACGGGCGAGCGGTTCATCGGCCACGCCGTACTTGAGCGCATAGGCAATCACGGGCATGCTGACGGTGATGCCCTGGTTGCCGCTGCCGCTGTTGGACATGGCGGGAAGCGTACATCCGGCCATGCGCGCATCGGAAGCGGCGGCGGTCATGCCCATCGCAAAGCTCATAAAATCGTCGCCGAATACCTCCTGCTGATTCTCCCTTATCGCCTTGCCCACCCGCAGGCCGTAATCGCCCCTCAGACCCTCTCGCGCAAGGGCGAGATTGAGGGTCCGGTCTTCAAGGATGAATGATATATCGTCGAAGTCCGCAGTCAGTGCGAAGTCGTATATATCCTTGACAGTCAAATCATAACACGCATCCGAGTGCTCCGTCGCCGCGGCGGCTGACTCGGACGACATCAGCACCCGGTCGGCGAAACTCGTCTCCACTATGCGGTCGTGGTCGTCCTCGATGATGGCATACGCATGGGGTGCGACCTCGGCGCTTGCAACCGCTCCCCCGTCAACCGTAACAGTGGCTTTGACGTACAGCAGATGGGATGTGGGAGCGACCGAAATATGCACCCTGCCCTCAGCCACGAGGTCTTTTGCCCGCTGCACCGCGGCAGGCGTCAGGCCGCTCAGCACCTCGAGTCCGCGGGACGACTGTCCGCAGACGGCGCCGAGCGCGGCAGCCACCGGCAGGCCGACCATTCCGGTGCCGGGTATTCCCACCCCCATGCCGTTCTTGAGAATGTTGCCGCTTACGCTCACGTCTATAGAAAGGCCGGCACTCAGCCGCCAGAGACTGTCGCAAGAGCAGTTGTCGGAAATTATTTCCGCAGCCTTGGCCACCGCGAGGGCCACTGCAATGGGTTCGGTGCAGCCAAGGGCGGGCTTGACTTCACCCTTTATCAGGCTGATTATCTGAGAAGGTGTCATTTATCCAGAAATTCAATGAATCCGGGAATGTCGAGATTGTAGCTGCGCGGCCCGGAAACGATGTTTCCGGAGGAGTCGAGTATGAAATAATTGGGCTGTGAGTTGACGCCGAAGCGTTCCAGTGCGATGTGTGAATTCACCCGGCCCACATCCTTGAGAAGCTTGCCGTCGGGCGTCGTAACCCATTCGTCCTCAGGCAGTCGCGTCTTGTCGTCCACGAACAGGGCGACCATCACGAAGTTGTCCCGGAGCCTCTGCAGCACCTGCGGGTCGCTCCACACCCGCGACTCCATCTCGCGGCAGTTCACGCAGCCGTGGCCGGTAATGTCCACGAACACCCTGCGCCCCTGCCTTGCAGCCTCTTCGATGCCGTCTTCCAGATTGTCGTAGGCAAGCAGCCCGTGAGGCATGTCAATCACGCCCGTTCCGGGAAGGACGGCAGCGGGTTGAGCGGGAGAGGTCCCGGCGTCCACACCAAGCACGAAGTCTTGCGTCTGGAGAGGAGGCAGATATCCCGAAAGGGCTTTGAGAGGAGCCCCCCACATGCCCGGAATGAGGTACACGACAAAAGCGAAATCTATGATAATCAAGGCGAGACGCCCCACCGAAAGGTGCTCCACCGGCGTGTCGTACTTGAAACGAATCTTTCCCATGAGGTACAGTCCGAGCAGGGCAAAGCAGACTATCCATATCGCAAGGTAGACCTCGCGGTCGAGCAGATGCCAGTGGTAGGTCTGGTCGGCCACGCTGAGGAACTTGAGACCGAGGGCGATTTCCACGAAGCCCAG
>CAMOGR010000143.1 GCA_946614205.1 uncultured Bacteroidales bacterium
CCTCTTCCAGAAATCCTTTGACGGCCCCATGAATGCCGCGCTCAGCGCCAGTATCCCCGCCAGCCCTACGATGGACCAGTAGGCCCCTGCCGTAAGCGTGCCGATAAACAGCGCAATCACCATCCCGAACAGCGCCAGCCACCATCCGGAAAGCCCCTCCCGATACAGAACGAAAATGAATCCGATGTATACCAGGGCGCTTCCGGTTTCGCTCTCGGCAACAATTATGAGCATGGGAAGGCCGATTATTGCCGCCGTAAGGAAAAAGTCCTTCCAGCGCGTTATCTTGTAGTTCTGCTGGCTCATTATAAGCGCCAGCAGCAGCGATGTCGTTATTTTCGAAATCTCTGCCGGTTGGAATTTAACAGGCCCCAGTTCAAACCACGAATGTGAGCCCTTCACGTCCTTTGACAGGAAAATCACCGCCACCAGCAGCACCAGCACCCCCAGATACATCGGTATGGACAGCCCCTCCCACAGTTTTGGCGGGATTACGAAAAGAATCATTACTGCAAGGAAAAAAGCCGTGAGCATCCATATGAACTGTTTGCCGCTTCGTGCGCCCCAGTCGAATATGGACGCGGGGTCTGTGGAATGGATGGAGGCATAGATATTTATCCAGCCGATAAAAACCAGCAGGAGGTACACTGCAATGAGTACCCAGTCTATGGACTGCCTCAGTCCCCTCTGATGTGAATTAGGCTCAATCACGTTTGACCCTTGACATTAAATCGGCCTCCTTCATGCGCTTCTCGAGCGCAGGGCGGGAGGTTTCTCCTTTCAAATATTTCTCTACCATGAGCGACGCCATGGGAGCTGCATATGTTGCTCCGAAACCGCCGTTTTCAACGTATGCCGCAATGGCAATCTTGGGGTTGTCCATGGGGGCGAAACAGATGAACACGGAGTTGTCTGCTCCGCGCGGATTCTGTGCCGTGCCGGTTTTGCCGCATACGTCAAGCGAATCGATATGTGCAATCCAGGCAGTACCGCCGGCTCCGGGACCTGAATTCACGGCCCTCCACATGCCCTTTATGACCTTCGGGAAATGCTCCTGCGAGACCATGGTGTACTGCTTTTCCTTGAACCGGGCGTCAATTTCCAGCCCCTCTGAATCCTTGATGATATGAGGGATATAGTAGTAGCCGCGGTTGGCTATGGTGGCGCACAGGTTTGCAAGATGCATGGGCGTAGCCAGGATTTCTCCCTGGCCGATGGAAAGGGAAATCACCGTGGTGGAATTCCACCGGCCCTTTCCGTAAGCCCTGTTGTATGTCTTGGATGAAGGAATGCTGCCTGAAAGTTCGGCCGGGAAGTCGCTGCCCAGTTTTCTGCCGAATCCGAAGCTCATCACCATCTCCCGCCAGTGGTCAAGTCCTTCGGCGACGGTGTCATACTTGTCGTTGTCAAGAATGTTCTTGAGGACATAGCAGTAATAGGCATTGCAGGACATCATTATGGATTCCTCCATGTTGATGGGGGACTTGTGCGCGTGGCAGCCAAGCTTGTGCCCTGCGCCAAAATGATAACCCTTGCTGCAGGGATACATCATCTCCGGCCTCAGCACTCCTTCTTCAAGGCCGATGAGTCCGTTCACCAGCTTGAAAACCGAACCGGGCGGATATGAGGCCTGCACGGCCCTGTTGTACATGGGCTTGTATGGATTGGAGACTATTTCCCCGTAGTATTTGCCGATATCGGCAAGCTGGTTCACGTCCAGGCCGGGGGAGGATACCAGCGCCAGAATCTCGCCTGTGGAGGGCTCGATGGCCACAATGGAGCCCACCTTGTTCTGCATGAGTTCCTGGCCGTACTGCTGCAGCGAGGCGTCGATGGTCGTGACGATGTCTTTCCCGGGGATGGCTTCTTTGTCTTCGGCCCCGCCCATATATGGCTCCTGTATCTGGTTCCTGGCGTTTCGGAGGTAGATGTGATACCCTTTTTCGCCGCGAAGGTCGGCCTCCCTTGCCGCTTCGATGCCGGTCATGCCGGCGTAGTCTCCGCTGCGGTATTCTCCGGGATGCCTGTCCATGTATGCCTGGTTCACTTCAGAAACATATCCAAGGAGGTTTCCGCCTGCGTTGACGGGGTACTGGCGGATACTGCGAACCTGCCCCTTGAAACCCGGGAAACGGTATTTCACCTCGTCGAAACGCATGTATGTCTCCGCAGGGAGGGTTCGCATCATGGTTACGGACTGGAAGCCGATCGCCCTTTTGCGGCGGTTGAAATCGGCCATTTTCTCCCTGATGAATTCCGGTGTGACGTCCAGGACTGCGGCGAGGGCAAGAGTGTCGAACTCCTTCACTTCGCGCGGGCTCACCATGATGTCGTACGCCACTTTGTTGCCCACTAGAATGTCGCCGTTCCGGTCATAGATGATGCCGCGGGTAGGGTAGATAGTCTCATAGACGGTGGAGTTGCGGTCTGCATCCTCCTTGTAGCTTCCGCTCAGGATCTGTATGCTGAACAGTTTCCCCAGAAGCAGCAGAACTACTGCTCCCAGGCCGATAATCAGACGGATATGCCTGTAGTCCTGTTTCATCGGCGGGTGTCCGGGGCAAGGGCGGGAACTGCCAGAAGAGACAGGATGAAGCCGGCTGCAAGGGACAGTCCGAAACGCGTGGCGTTGAACCAGAATGGACGGACGGAGGCACCGTCGGCCCAGACGTAAATAAGGGTGAATATCGCCTGGGCGATGAAAAGGGCGAGGGCAACCTTGCCGATTCCGCTCTTTGTGGCCGAGAAGTCTTCCTTGCGGGCAAAGAGTTCACCGCCGAAAACGAGGCTGATAACCGGGTTCCTGAGCCATGCTACCGGAACGAGGGCTAGTGCGTTAAGGCCAAGGACCCCTTCTGACAGGAGGTCTACTATGAGGCCTGAAACAAAGGCGATTATCATCGCGCCTACGCTTCCCACCCTGATGGGGATGCATAGCACCATGACGGGAAGTACCGACAGCATGAGATAGGGAGATAACGTGAAATAGTTCCCCAGTATAAGCTGCGCCAGGAGCAGCAGGACGTATACAAGCCAGAATTCCGAACTTCTCATAGCTCTGCCTCCTCTATCTCGTCAAAGGCGATGTTGTGCACTACGCTGACGTATCTTATCGTCTTGAAATCCTGGAAGAGCGTGACCTCGATTTCATTCGTGGCGCCGTTGATGATTTTAGCGTCTCCTACGGTTCCAAGGGGGATGTCCGGAGGGAACATCAGCGAGTGGCCGCTGGTATAGACAGTGTCGCCGGGAGAGAATTTGTACTGAAGCGGAATCTCTCTCAGCACGGCCTTGTTGGAATGGCGGCCGTCCCAGATGAGCGGTCCCACGGCGCCTTCCTCTCCAAGGCGGGCGCTGATGGAGATGTCGTTGTTCTGGAAAGAGAATGCGAAGCTGTGGTGGGCGCTCACGGCGTCCACTATGCCCACAACTCCTCCGGGAGTTATGACTCCGGATTTCTCCTGGATGCCGTCCTCGAATCCGCGGTTGAGAATCAGATAGTTGTGCTGCTTTTTACGGCTTATCTTGACCACCTCTGCGGGAATGAATTCGAACCCGCGGGCGGTCTGGACTTCCATGTTGTCTATTCCGGCCTGGTGCAGACGTTCCCTGGCTTCTCCAAGCTCTTTGTGCAGCAGGAAATTCTCCTGGGCAAGCTGCCTGTTCTTGGACCTCAGGGAGAAGTATTCGGCAATGGACTGGGTGCTTCCCCATACGGCTCCCATGACGCCGTGTGCACCCCTGGCTATCCATACCCTCTGCAACTCTGCATTGCGAGAGAGAATATGCAGCGACGCGATCTCCAAAAGGATGAAGACCGCGAGTGAAATTGCTGCAGGAAGCCAGGCGCGACGCTTCATGGCTTAGCGCATGAGGAATGAGTAGTTGTCCGTATTCTT
>CAMOGR010000144.1 GCA_946614205.1 uncultured Bacteroidales bacterium
GCCTCCAGTGAGGGCAACCCCACCAAGACCGTTCTCCAGAGCGACGGCAAATCCATCTGGTGGCAGGCAGACGATTCCATCAACCTCTTCTACGGACCTTCCGTCGGCGGCGCCAAGTTTGACAACACCGCAACCGAGCCTTCCGCAGTCACTACATTTACCGGCACCCTCAATTCCGTCATCGGCGCAAGCGAGGATGCTGCTGCAGCAGACAAAAAGTTCTGGGGCATATATCCTTATGACGCTTCCACCGAGCTCACAGCCGACGGCACAATCAAAAGATATCTCCCTCTCGGTGCCCAGCTCACCAAGGAAGGTACCTTCGCACCCATGGCGTTCCCTTCCGTCGCCTGCTCCGACAACCTTACTCTCAAGTTCTACAACGTCTGCGGAGCACTCGCCATCGACGTTGAAGAAGAAGACGTCATCAGCATATCCCTCAAGGGCAACAACGGTGAAATGCTCGACGGCGATGCCGTCATCACCCTCACCGACGGCAAGCCCCAGGTCACTTCCCTCGATGCCGGTGTAGACACCATCACCCTCTACCCGGACAACACCGCAGGGACCTTCGAGAAAGGCAAGACCTACTACATGGCCGTCCTCCCCACCTCTTTCACAAAGGGCGTGACCATCACCCTTAACAAGAAGGCCGGCGAGCCCGTCGTCCTCTCCACCGACAAGGAACTCAAGATCGAGCGCAACAAGACCAACGCCCTCACCGCAAAGGCTCCGGAGGCCGAAAAAGCACCCGCTCTCGAGCGCGTATGGGGCTGGTATTCCGAGGGTACAAACCTCTGGACTAAAAATGTAACCGCCATCTCAATCACTCACCCCGACGGTTATGGCATGGCCCGCGGCCTTGCAATGGACGACGAATACATCTACTTGCCGAAGTCTTCCGGTTTTGCCGCTCTGGCAGCAGTAAAGATTACCGACGGCAGCGTCCAGGTCAGTGGCAACGTCACTGGAGTCAATGTGGGCGGAACATTCAAAACTTCATTCGTAAGAGTCATGAAGAACACCGACGCTTCCGTAAATGGAGGTAAGGACATTCTCATTCTCAGCAACCTCACCGAAGCGAATGCAGCCAATGTGGTCACTTACGCCTATACCAGCGGTATTACTGCTGCACCTGTGATACTGGCCCAGTACGCATGGGATTCCGCCAACAACGTTGCCGATTGGCGCCGTTACGGCGACCGTTTCTTCCTGACCGGCACCTGGCAGGACGGCAAGATTTACATGCCGTCATACAATGCCAACAAGAGCGTAATACTCTCAGTAGCAAACGGTGCACGCACAGCTGTAACCCAGATAGCTGCCGGTGCGACCAACAGCCCTGACGGCAATAAGGATCTCACCGTTTATCCTGGAAGCAACAATCTCTTCTTTACCAATGCCTCCATCGCCAACCTCGTGGCACCTACCGGAGGAAAGTCAAACGGTTGGGATGAATATACACTGTCCGCTTCATCCGCAAAGGGTATCGGCACATACGGATATAACTTCTTTGAATTCAACGGAAAGAACTACATTGCCTACGCCCGCATCAGCGGCAACAAGGCATGGATTGAGGTTATCGAAGACAATGGTGACCTCATCAGCTCTCTCGAGGCACAGGCCGGCCTGCTCAAGTCCCCTATCCACTCTGCCGACAACCTTGATGCAGAACATGCCACCGGCGGTTTCGCAGATTGCGCAGTCCGCATTGTTGACGGCACCGTTTACATCGCAGCCCTTACCCGCGACGGAGGTCTGGTCGTAGATAAACTCATCCTCAAATAGACTTTCTATCAACATCATCAGGCGCCCGGCCCAAACCGGGCGCCTTTTCATAAGACAATGGAGAGAATCACCTACAGAACTGAATACAGGCAACCCCGCTCGGAAGAGTTGCCTGTCTGCCCCGAAACCCTCTGCGACAGCAACATCGGAGGAGATATAGAAGACCTCACGCAGGAAGACTGGACAATCTGAAACAAGCGCAATATGAAAAAGTACACAACCCTCGCGCTTGCAGTCCTCTCACTCGCAGCGTGCAACAAAGAAAACGAATTCGTCCCTGGAACGCCCCAGGGCAAGGAAATCACCATCATCGCCTCCCGAGGCGAAGCAGAAACCCGCACCGTCGTCCAGGAGAACGGAACCAGCGTATGGTGGAGCGCGGCAGAGAAAATTGACGTTTTCGCAGGCCCCGAAGCGGCCGCCGCAGTGTTCACCGGCCAGAATGACGCGCCTGCAGCCTCCGCCACCTTCAAGGGGACGGCAGACATAACATTCGACGGCAAAACGGACGTCTACGCCGTCTATCCGTCTTCTTCCGATAATGCGGTCAATGCGGACGGTACGGTCACCGTAAGCCTGCCCGCAACCCAGGCCGCCGTCGCAGGTACGTTCGCAGACGGGGTCTTCCCTGCCATAGCAGTATCCAAGACAGCCTCGATGACCTTCCGCAATGCTGCGGGCGGAATCAAGTTCATGGTCGGTGAAGACAACGTCAGCGAAGTCACGTTCGAAGCAATCGGAGGCGAGAGCCTTGCAGGCGTCGCCACTTTCTCGCTCCCTGACGGCATTCCCGCCCTCAAGGGCGTAGCGTCCCCTTCCAGCAAGGTAACGGTCACGGCACCCGAAGGCGGTTTCGAGAAAGGAAAGGAGTATTACGCCACCGTACTGCCCGTCAAGCTCTCGGCAGGCATCACCATCACCCTCAAGCGCGGAGAAAGCGAGCCTGTAACGCTCAGTTCCGGCACGGAGCGGACCGTCAAAAGGGGCGCGATTGCCAACATCGGTACGCTCAGCGGGCCCAAGTCTCTCGAAATCAAGACGGTATGGGCAATGTACTCCACCGCTGAAGGGGCTTGGAACGAGTACTACGGAGGAACCGCCGGAACCGACCGCAACATCGCCATGGATGACGAATTCGTATACATAGCAGAAAACTCCAGCACGCCCAAACTCTGGGCAATCAGCGTTTCCGACCATAAAGCAGTTTCCTCGGTCAACGTCGAAGGCGTATCCGGAGGCACCCATCCTCTGAGCTGCCCCAGGGTTATCAAGAACACCGATCCTGCTGTCAACGGCGGCAAAGACGTCCTGGTATGCAGCAGCCTGACGAGGGGCGGCGAGAATCCCAAGCTGTATCTGTGGCTCGACGGTATCAACAAGCCGCCGAAAGCTGTAACTCTCACCACCTTTGCCACTGATTCATGGTATGGCGATACTTTCACCGTATCCGGCACATTGCAGGACGGCATCCTGTTCTTCGACAAGACCGACTCCGGCGGAAACGGCATCGTAACCTTCAACCTCAAGGGCGTACCCGGAGACAAACTGTTCCTGCTCAAGCGCATCACTTTCAACTCTGCGTTCGGCAGCCATAACGGAATCTGCGCCTATTATCCCTTCCCCGGGAACGACAACGCCGGAGTTTATTCCCCCGGCCGGGGTTTCGAATCCAGAGGCCTGTATGCATCATTCGGCGGAGACCTCAAGTCGGAAGGCAATGCTGCTTATACCCCCACGCTTACACAACTCGAATATGCCGACGGACGCAACGGTTTCGTTCTCGGATACAACTTCCTCGAGTGGCAGGGCAAGCGCTATGTCGTCTACGGCAAGCAGCCCGATACCGCCACCGGATACGTTTACGTACTCGAAGGCGAGGCTACGCAGGACTGGCTCGACATCATAAACTTTGCCCCGGTGAAGTTCCGCCGCGACCTTGCAGTCACGAGCGGAGGCCGGACCTCGGGCAATTCCGGCATGGATGTCACCGCAAGGATAATCGACGGCGAGCTTTACTTTGCGGCCCAGAAACAGAACGTAGCCTGCGGTCTTTACAAACTCGTTTACGAATAGTTATTTGAAATCTTATGTTTGTGCGCCCGGCTTCCCTGCCGGGCGTTTTTCATACAAGCCAGAAGAAACTACTCTTTGCCCAGCGGAGCCGGAAGGGGAAGCTCACGTTTGGAGGGCTTCACTCCATGTCCGGCGACGTCGAGCGCGGCGCGCACTATGCTCTGGCGGCCGTCAACAAGGCGGCTTGTATTGGCCTTGAACTCTTCGAGCACGCCTTCAAGGGATTTCTGCAGTTTGGCGTTGTCTTCGCAGAACAGCGCCACGCGGTCGACCATCTTCTGGGCAGAATCCACAATTTCGGAGATGTTCTCCATCTGCTCCTTCTGCACCCATGCGGTGCGAATCAGCCGGAGGAAGGGAATCAGCGTCTCTTCGGTGGTGATCAGCACGTTCTGGGCGAACGCCTTGGCAAATATGTCGCGGTCGCTCTGCTTTGCAAGCTGGTAGGCCCCGTAGTTGGGTATGAACATTATGACATAATCGAGCGTCTTGCGGGAGTGGACGTATTTCTGGTATTCCTTGCCTGTAAGCTCCCGTACATGGCTTATGACGGACTCAAGATTGCGGCGGGCGGCATCGGCCCGCTCTTCATCGGTCTGTGCGGCGAAATAATCGGCAAGGGCGCTGAGCGACACTTTGGAGTCTATGAGTACGTCGGTGTCGTCGGGGAAATGAAGGGCGAAGTCGGGACGTAGACGCCTGCCGGTATCCTCGTTGGTAAGCAGCGCGCCGTCCTTGTCGCGGAGCCAGAATTCCGAATCGTAGTCGTGACCGGGACGCAGCCCCTCTTCCTTCAGGATGTTCTCCAGCACCGTCTCGCCGAAGATTCCCTGCATCTTGTTCTTGCCCTTGAGGGCATTGGCAAGGTTCTCAGCCTTGGAGCCTATGGAATCGGTCTGCTCCCGCAGGTTCTTCACCGCCTCGTCGAACTTGGTCTTGATGGCAGAAGTCCCCTCGGCGTGTGCAAGTTTCTGGGCGTCAAAGGCCTGCTTCATAGCCTGGATGTCCTTGTCGAGACCGCCGGTAAGGTTCTTCATGGTCTCGGCAGCCTCCTTCTTAAGGGACTCCTCACGAGCCTTGAGGGTCTTCTCGTTCTCCAGGGCAAGGGCGGTGCGGGCGGCGTCTATAGCCTCCTTCTGGCTTGCTTTCAGCTCTTCAAGCGCCCTGGCGTGAAGGGCCCGCTCTGCGGTCAGCTGCTCACGGGCAGCCTGCAGGGCGGATTCGCATCTCACTATTTCTTTGTCTTTTGATGCAATGGAAGCGGTGAACTTCTCCCTGGAACGTGCGGAGCTCACTATCCAGATTATTACCAATACAATCAGCAGTACGGCTGCTGTGGCTATCGTTATGGTCAAAACGTTCATAGGATGCTAAGTTAAGAATTATTCCCGTAACTTAGCATCCTACGAAGCAGCTGAGTAAGTATTTTAAATGTTCGGGGTATCCCAGACCTTGGTGGCGGTACAACGGGTCATTACACCAAGGCCGCCGCTGGAAAGGCGGAAGTCGCCTTCCTCGAGACGCCAGGCACCGTCGGCTCCGACGAACGCAAGGGCGGACGCCGGAAGCTCGAAGGTCACCGTCTTGGACTCGCCGGGCTGAAGCTCGATTTTCTCGAATCCGCGAAGGCGCTTGACATCGGGAATCAGGGAAGCCACAAGGTCGGAACTGTAGAGGAGCACCGCCTCCTTGCCGGCACGATCACCTGTATTCTTAACATCCACGGAGACCTTGAGAACGTCGCCGGCAGCGAACTCTGATGCGGACACCTTGAGGTTGGAGTACTCGAAAGAGGTATAGCTCAGACCGTAGCCGAAAGGCCACTGTACGTCCATCACCGCATCGTAATTGTACGAGCCTTCCATAATCTCACGATGCTCCGACACCTTGTAATCGTAGGTATGCAAGGCGTTGATATGCTTGGAGTAAGTGAACGGCAGGCGGCCGCTGAAGTTCTCGTCGCCGGCAAGCAGGGCTGCAAGGGCGTCGCCTCCGTAGTTGGAGGGCAGCATCACATCCACCACAGCCTTCACCAAAGGTTCGATGTCGCCGATAAGGCGGGGACGGCCTTCGTTGAGCACCAGCACCACCGGCTTGCCTGTGGCTGCAAGACGGCGCACAAGCTCCTTCTGGGCGGCGGAAAGATTGAGGTCGTCCATGTTGCCGGGAGTCTCGCAATAGCTGTTCTCTCCGACGCAGGCGACAATGACGTCGGCCCTCGATGCGGCTGCAACCGCGGCTGCAATGCCCGAAGCGTCCTCGGCCTGCCAGTCGGAACCGGGAACGTATTTGACGCCGGGAGAATAGGTTACATGAGCAAAACGCTTCTGGAGAGCCTCGAGTATGGTGTTGTACTCCTGAGCGTATTCGTCTGCGTTGCCCTGCCAGGTATAGCTCCAGCCGCCGTTGAGCGTACGCATCGAATTGGCGTTGGGGCCGGTGACAAGTATGCGGGCGCCGCTGCTCAGAGGCAGGATGCCGTCGTTCTTGAGGAGAACCTCGCTCTCGAGGGCCGCGGCATAGGATTCGCGTGCAAACTGCTCCGAGCCGAATTCGGGATAGTCATGCTCCCAGCAGGGATTGTCGAACAGGCCGAGGCGCACCTTGAGCCTCAGCACGCGGCGCACGGCATCGTCAAGCCGCTCGCGGCTTATGCGGCCGTCCTTCACCAAGTCCACTATCACGCGGCAGCACTCGGGATCGTAGGGGTCCATAATCATGTCGATGCCGGCATTGATGCCCATGGCGACAGCCTCGTGCTTGTCGGCGGCCACGTGGTCACGCAACCACAGGTTGTCGATGTCGGCCCAGTCGGTTACGAACATGCCGTCCCAGCCAAGGTCCTTCTTCACCCAGCCGCTCAGCAGAATAGCATTGGCATGGGTGGGTATCCCGTTGACGGAAGCGGAGTTGACCATTGCGGTAAGGGCGCCGGCACGGAAGCATTCGAGGAAGGGGGCGAAGAATTTTTCCCTGAGGTCGTTTTCTGCGATTATCGCGGGTGTGCGGTCCTTGCCCGTCACAGGCACGCCGTAACCCATGAAATGCTTGATCGAGACGGCGGCATGCTCAAGGTCGATATGGTCGGGGTCGGGGCCCTGGATGGCGATGGTCTCCTCGCGGGCCATTTCGGCCTGCAGGTAGGAATCTTCGCCGTAGCTTTCCCAGATTCGGGGCCAGCGGGGATCGCGGCCGAGGTCCATCACAGGCGAGAACACCCAGGGGACCTGCGCAGCACGCGTCTCGTATGCCTTGGCACGGCCCATCTTGCGGGCATAGTCGCGGTCGAAGGTTGCGGCCAGGTTTATTTCCTGAGGGTAGAAGGAGCCGTCGGTCAGATATGTGGCTCCGTGAATCATATCGAGTCCGTAGATGCAAGGGATGCCTATGGCCTCCATGCTCTTCTGCTGAATCTGACGCACCATCGCCGCAGTCTGCTCGCGTGAATGGGCGGCGTCGTGCATCACGTTCAGAATCGAGCCCACCTTGTACTCGCCTATTATCTTATCCAGTTTGGCGGGATCTATCGCCTCGCGGGTTTCGTCCTCCAGAGTGGAAATGTTCAGCTGGACAAGCTGTCCCGCCTTCTCCTCCAGGGTCATTTTTGCAAGGACTTCCTCAACTTTGGCCTCCACGGCATCGGTTGACGCGGCGCCAGAACAACCTGCGCAGGCAAGCGCGGCTGCAGTCAGCAATACACCTTTGTTCATAGGTTCTTCTGTCATTTTATAGTTACTGTTTGTTCTTTTCCGTCATATTCGACCACTGCGTCGCCGGCAGCGTCGGGATCGTACGCAAACGGGCGGGACGGGTCCGCCACCACCACGCGGAAGCGGCGGCTGCGCAGCATACCCGGCCAGGAGCCCTTGCGGGGGCCGACAGTCAGAGTGCGGCCGGCATCCGACCACCGCAGTTCTATCGTACTGTACTCTCCACGTTCGTAGCCGTAGCTCAGGCCGTCGTCCTCATAGAGGGTGAACGAAGCGTCGGCTCCGGCATAAACCGCGAGCAGGATGTCATCGGAGGGTTTCTGGTCGCACCACTCGATTTGCGGACCGAAGGGTATGATGCTGCCCTCGCGTACATACAAGGGCATGCGCTCGTACGGAGCGTCAACCGTAAACCGCTT
>CAMOGR010000145.1 GCA_946614205.1 uncultured Bacteroidales bacterium
CCTGTGGCAGAATTCGCACATCGACTGAGCGATGCGGCGGCCTTTGTCGCTCCATTCTATGCCCCATTCTTCGTTGCCGACGCTCCAGAGAATGATGGACGGATGGTTGCGGTCGCGTTCTGTCATGCGCCGCAGGAGCCTGAGGTGTTCGTCGTTTATGCCGGTCAGGCGGTTTTCTTCAAGCACCAGCAGGCCCAGGCTGTCGCATGCGTCGAGGAGCTCTGGAGCCGCAGGGTTGTGGCTTGTACGTATTGCGTTGACTCCTAACGCCTTGAGCTGCCTGAGCCGGTAGACCTGCACAGCGTCGGGAATGGCGCTGCCGACTCCCGGGTGATCCTGATGCTGGTTGACTCCCCGTATCTCCAGGCGCTTGCCGTTGAGCAGCAGGCCGTTGTCGGGGTCGAATACGGCGCTGCGTATGCCGGTGGGGTTTTCGTACGTGTCTGCTATGGTGCCGTCAGGGAGCAGCACCTGCGTGCGGACGGTGTATAGATATGGGTCCCCGGGGCTCCAGAGCCGTGGTCTGTCGATGTTCAGACTTGCCGTAGAGTTCGATTCGGCCTTTGCCTGAAGTATTGCGGAAGGTACGCTGACGCTTGCGATGCAGGCACCGTCGGCATCGAGAAGCGTCTGCCTTAAAGAGTATTCCGCCGGCTCTGTGCCGTCGTTCCTTACGGTGGTTTCGACTGTAATCTGCGCCTTGCCGAAGTCATCGCTGAGACTTGCGTGTACGAAAGTGCCGAAGGGAGCAACGTGCAGCGGGGCAGTCTTCTCAAGCCATACGTGCCTGTAGATGCCGGCGCCTTCGTAGAACCATCCTTCTTCCAGGGTGGCGTCCACCCTTACGGCGACCAGGTTCTCCCCGCCGTAGCTGAGGTATTCCGAGATGTCGTAAACTTGTGTCGTATAGCCACTTGGCTCGTGTCCGAGCCAGAAGCCGTTCACCCATATATCGGCGCTGCGGAAAATCCCGTCGAAGCGGAGGCTGATGTGCCTGCCGTCGTCTGATGCCGGAACGGTGAAGGTCTTGCGGTACCATCCGACGCTCGTTTCGGGATAGGCGTATCCGACCGTCTTGTAGCCATGGCTGTGGCTCGCATTGCGCTCGAAGGGCAGGTCGACGACCCAGTCGTGCGGCAAGGTGACTTCCTTCCATTCGGCATCCCACTTGGATTTGTCGAAATCGGGGCTGTAGGGGCCCGCGTTGTGGATGGACGCCGCTTTTG
The DNA here is from genome assembly GCA_946614205.1 of uncultured Bacteroidales bacterium. The sequence continues at coordinate 1,227 of CAMOGR010000145.1, forward strand.
TGAGGTAGTTGAAGTATTCCGTCCCGCATCCGAAATCGAGCGCAGGCGAGGAAGCGTTTCCGAATGCGAACTCCCAGCCGGTGTCGAAGCGTTCCCGTTCCCGGGCCGTCCCGCAAAGGGAAACAAGGAGCAATGCGAAGGTTATCAAGCGTTTCATACTTCGCAAATATAAAGAAAAAAAAGGAGCCGGCATCTGTTGCCGGCTCCTTCGTAAGCATTGAAGCAGTGCCTATATGAATATGTACTTGCAGATGAACAGCACCGCCAGCACCCACATCGGGATGGAGATTTCCTTGAACTTGCCGCTCAGGGCGTGGGTGGCCACATAGGAAATGACGCCGATAAGGATACCGTCGCTGATGGAGTAGGCGAGGGGCATGAGGATGATGGTGAGGAATGCCGGGATGGCCTTGCAGTAGTCGTCCCAGTGGATTCTCTTGACGGAAGGCATCATCATTACGCCCACAATCACGAGTGCGGGGGCCGTGGCCGCTCCGGGTATCGCCAGGAAAATGGGGCTGAAGAAGAGTGCGAGTCCGAAGCATACCGCGATCGAGAATGCGGTGAGTCCGGTGCGTCCGCCTTCGCCTACGCCTGATGCGCTCTCGACGTAAGTCGTTGTGGTAGAGGTGCCGAGGCAGGCGCCGGCAACTGTTGCGATGGAGTCTGCCAAGAACATCTTTTCCATGTCGGGGACCTCGTCCCTTTCCACGAGACCTGCTCCCTGATGTACGCCGATGATGGTGCCCATGGTGTCGAACATGTCAATGAACAGGAAGGTGAAGACCACCACCAGCATATCCCAGCTGAGCACGTGGCTCCACTCGAATTTGCAGAAGATGGGGGCGACGCTGTCGGGAAGGGACAGGAGCCTGATGTTTCCGGCCTCGTTGCGGAGCAACTGCGTTACGGCTTCTCCGGTAGCGGGGTCCTTGATGAAAAGGCCGATTATGGAAGTGACGAGGATGCCGATGAGGATGCCTCCGCGTACCTTCGCCATCACGAGGCCTGCGGTGATGAACAGTCCGAGCAGACCGACAAGCGCCTTGCCCTCCGTGATGTTGCCGAGACTCACCAGCGTTGCGTCATTATTGACGATTATACCGGCGTTCTGCAGGCCTATGAAAGCTATGAACAGGCCGATGCCAGCTCCGATCGCCTTCTTGAGGGTGCCGGGGATGGCATTCAGCAGCCAGGTGCGGAACTTGGTGAGCGTCAGGATGATGAACAGGATACCCTCGAGCAGGACCGCGGTCAGTGCGAACTGCCAGCTGTATCCCATGCCGAGGCAGACCGTATATACGAAGAATGCGTTGAGACCCATGCCGGGTGCGAGACCGAAAGGCTTCTTGGCGTAGAGAGCCATGACGAGCGTACCGACGATCGCAGCCAGGGCGGTGGCGGTGAATACTGCGCCGCCGGGCATGCCGTCGAGGGCGCTGAAAATTGCAGGGTTGACGGCCAGGATATAGGCCATCGTGAGGAAGGTGGTGATACCTGCTACGATCTCAGTGCGCACACTGTGCCTCGCTGAGTCGAATCCGAACAGCTTTTCGAAGGAAGGTTTCATAGCCCGGTCAGTTTAGAAGACCCACTTTGCACCAAGGCAGGGACGTGCCCAGAAGCCCTTGGAAGAACCGAAATCGTAGGAGAGTTCGACCTCGCCGCCGAGGTTGAGATTGGGGACGCCTATCCACTGGCCGACGTTGTACCAGAGCTGAGGCTCGGAAATGAATACTATCCTCGATTTTTCCGGAGAGGCAAGATTGCCCTTGGCGTCGTTGTAGAGTGTGTGATCTTGCCACCAGAAGTCGGCGAAGCCGCTGAAGCGCAGGCCCTGCACTCCGAACAGGTCCTGAAGGCCCCAGACAGCAGTGAACTGCATGGGCACCTGGCTCTTGAAGTCTGCGGGAAGCCCGCGGTAGTCGTTCCATTTATAGAGTACCTTCAAGTTGAGGGTGTTCTTGAAGTCGGCGCTGTGGATGAAATAATCTAGACCGGCTAGGAATGCGTTGTTGATCGAATAGGCGTTGTACACTCCGCCGTTGTACTCGACATGCAGGCTTAGGCCGCCCAATGCGGTGTTCTGCCAAAAGTTGAGGCAACGTGCAATTTCCATGTAGGTGCCGTTGGGAGAGACGACCTTCCCGTCCACCTTGTTGTTGAAGTCATAGTCGACAAAGAAGAAAGTGTTTCCCCAATTGTCGTTGTAGAAGCCTTCCAGAGTGGTGGTTACGTGCTGACGGTCACTGCCGAAGTCGTAAAACACCTGAAGGTTGGTCTGGGCCTTTGCCGCCTGGCCCAGGGCGAGTGTTGCAAATGCAACGGCGAAGAGTAATTTTTTAAACATAAAACGTAGTTTATGGGTTAATATATATAGGGTTTTACTTTCTCAAGGAAGGGTTGATTTCAAAGTCCACGGCCTTGTCTCCATCCGGGTTTGCGCCGAACTCATAGTCCTTGCCGGGCAGGACTGCGTTGAGCACCACGCCCACGATTGCGGCGACAGCGAGGCCGCTGAGCTTGGTGAATCCGAGGTCGATGGCGTCGCCGGCTCCGTACTTGATGCCGATGGCGAGCACGAGAATCAGGGCTGCGACGATCACGTTGCGGCTCTTGGTAAAGTCGACCTTGTTCTCTACGATGTTGCGGACGCCGACGGCGGAAATCATACCGTAGAGTACCAGCGAGACGCCTCCGATGGTGGATGCGGGCATGCAGGCGATGAGGGCGCTGAACTTGGGGCAGAAGCTCAGGATGATTGCGAAGACGGCGGCGATACGGATCACGCGCGGGTCATATACCTTGGTGAGGTTGAGAACGCCGGTGTTCTCTCCGTAGGTGGTATTTGCAGGAGCGCCGAACAGGGATGCCAGCATCGTTGCGAGGCCGTCGCCCATGAGGGTGCGGTGCAGACCGGGATCCTCCAGGAAATTCTCTTCCACTGTGGAGGAGATTGCGCACATGTCACCGATGTGTTCCATCATGGTAGCCAGCGAGATGGGTACGATGGCGATGATTGCGCTCACGAGCAGGCCCCAGTTGGGATTGCTGAACACATGGAAGGCGGTGTTCTCCCAGCGGAAGGGGAGTCCCAGCCATGATGCTTCCTTCACGGCGCTGAAGTCGCACAGACCGAAGCAGGCGGCCACGATGTACGAGCCAAGTACGCCGAGCAGGATGGGTATGATGCGTATCATACCCTTGCCCCAGATGTTGCACACTATGATGATGGCGATGGCCAGAAGGGCTATCCACCAGTTGCTGTTGCAGTTCTGAATAGCGGAGCCGGAGAGGGTGAGGCCGATTGCGATGATGATGGGGCCGGTGACGATGGGCGGGAAGAAGCGCATCACTTTCTTGGCTCCGAATGCGGCGATCAGGCCTGCCAGGACAAAATAAATAATGCCTGCCGAGAAAACTCCGATGCAGGCATAAGGCAATGATTCTGAGGCGCTGAGCCCTTGCTGGGCTCCCATCGAGACTACCGCTGCGTAGCCGCCGAGGAAGGCGAAGGAGGACCCCAGGAAAGCCGGAACCCGCAGTTTGGTTAGGAAATGAAAAATTAAAGTGCCCAAACCTGCGAACAGCAAGGTGGCACTCATCGAAAGACCTGTGATTACAGGGACCAGGACTGTGGCTCCGAACATGGCGAACATGTGCTGGAGACCGAGGGTCAACATCTTGCCCTTACCAAGGGTACGGGCGTCATAGACGGCTTGAGGCGTTTGAGTCATATTGTATACACTAATTAAGAATGAATCCGATGCCGATGGCTCTTATGACCGGACAAAGATATATAAAAAAGCCAAACTTCCAAAAGCTTTTTTTCCCCCTTTTGAAGGGCCCTCGCCGGGCACAAAAAAAACGCCGGCCATACCCAGACCGGCGTTTTTAATGGTAATCAAAGATTTACAGTTCGTTCAAAGTTTGAAGCAAACCGTCGTTCTTGGTGACAATCAGATCCTGATATTCCTTGAGTCCGGTACCGGCAGGAATCAGATGACCGCAGATGACGTTTTCCTTGAGGCCTTCCAGGTGGTCGACGCGGCCGCGGATGGCGGCTTCGCTGAGCACCTTGGTGGTCTCCTGGAAGGAGGCCGCGGACATGAAACTGTCGGTCTTGAGGGCTGCGCGGGTGATACCCTGGAGCACGAGGCGCGCGGTTGCGGGACGTGCGGGACGTGTGACCATCAGCGGCAGGCCCTGACGCTCCAGCGAGGCGTTCTCGCTGCGGAGTTCGCGGATGCCGATGATGTCGCCTGCGAAGTAGCGCTCGGATGCTCCTGCGTCCTCGACGACTTCCTTGCCGAAGATGGCGTCGTTGGCGTCCATGAACTTCCACTTGTCCACAAGCTCCTCCTTGAGGAACTGGGTGTCGCCGGCGTCGGTGATTTCCACCTTGCGCATCATCTGGCGGATGATGATCTCGAAGTGCTTGTCGTTGATCTTCACACCCTGCAGACGGTAAACTGCCTGAACCTCATTGACAATGTATTCCTGGGCCTTGACGGGACCGAGAATGTTGAGGATGTCGTTGGGGGAGGTGCCTCCGTCGGACAGGGGAGTACCTGCGCGGACGTAGTCGTTCTCCTGGACGAGAATCTGCTTGGTGAGGGGCACGAGGTATTTCTTCTCGACGCCGCTGCGGTTGCGAACCGTAATCTGGCGGTTGCCTCTCTTGATGTCGCCCATGATGACTTCGCCGTTGATTTCGGACAGGATGGCGGGGCTGCTCGGGTTGCGGGCCTCGAAGAGCTCGGTGACTCGGGGCAGACCTCCGGTGATATCGCTTGCCTTACCGATGGCGCGAGGGATCTTGATGATGACATCGCCGACCTTCACGCTGCTGCCGTCCTCGGCGGAAATGTGTGCGCCGACAGGCAGGTTGAACTGGCGGACGTCTGCTCCGGAAGCGTCGATGATGTGCAGGGCGGGGCTCTTCATCTTGTCCTTGGACTCGATGATGACCTTGTCGGTGCTCTTGCTGAACTCATCGGCGGATTCCTTGGTGAAGGTGGAACCTTCGACCATGTTCTCGAAGCGGACGGTACCGGCAATTTCGGAGATGGTGATGGCGTTGTAAGGGTCCCATTCGCAGATGCGGTCTCCCTTGGTCACGGTGGCGCCGTCGCCCTGATAGATGACGGAACCGTAAGGGATGTCGTACTGCGAGTAGGTGTATCCTGTCTTCTCGTCGATGATGCGGAGTTCGGTCATGCGGCTTACCACCACAGTTTCCTTCTCGCCCATGTCGTTCGTACGCTCGATGGTACGGAGCTCGTTGTAAACGAGTTTGCCGTTGTACTTGGCATCGATGTAGGAATCGGCGACGGCACCGGATGCAGTACCGCCGACGTGGAAGGTACGGAGTGTAAGCTGGGTACCGGGCTCACCGATGGACTGTGCTGCGATGACACCCACGACCTCGCCCTTCTCGACCATGCGGCTCGTGGCAAGATTGCGGCCGTAGCACTTGGCGCAGACGCCCTTGCGGCTCTCGCAGGTGAGTACGCTGCGGATTTCCACCTGTTCGATGGGCAGGGAGTCGATAAGGTCGGCGTCCTTCTCGCGGATTTCTTCTCCCGCACGGATGATGAGTTCTCCGGTGAGGGGGTTGAAAATGTCGTGGACGCTGGTACGGCCGAGGATTCTCTCGCCGAGGGATTCGACGACCTCGTCCTTGTTCTTGATGGCGGTGGCCACAAGTCCGCGGAGGGTACCGCAGTCTTCCTCGTTGATGATGACGTCGTGCGACACGTCCACCAGACGCCTGGTCAGGTAACCTGCATCAGCGGTCTTGAGGGCGGTATCGGCCAGACCCTTGCGGGCGCCGTGGGTGGAGATGAAGTACTCGAGCACCGACATTCCTTCCTTGAGGTTGGAGATGATAGGGTTCTCGATGATTTCCGCTCCCGATGCGCCGCTCTTCTGGGGCTTTGCCATAAGGCCTCGCATACCGCAGAGCTGCTTGATCTGCTGGGTGGATCCACGGGCTCCGGAGTCGAGCATCATGAACACGGGGTTGAATCCCTGCTGGTCGCCGGAAATCTGCTTGGTCACGATGCTGGTGAGGTTGTTGTCGACGCTGGTCCACAGGTCGATAACCTTGTTGTAGCGCTCCTGGTTGGTGATGAAGCCCATGTTGTAGTTGTCGCGGATGCCGGCGATGTTGCGGTAGGCGTCGTCGATCAGTGTCTGCTTCTCCTTGGGGACGATGACGTCGCCGAGGTTGAAGGAGATGCCTGCGCGGAATGCCTGGTCGTATCCGAGATTCTTGATGTCGTCAAGGAACTTGGCCGTACGGGTGACGCCTGTGCTCTTGATGACGGTGGTGATGATCTTGCGGAGCGACTTCTTGCCGAGCACTTCGTTGACGAAGGGAACCTCGTCGGGGACGAACTGGTTGACGATGATGCGTCCTGCGGTGGTCTTGACCATCTGCGTGCCCTTGGTAGCATCCTGCTTGTCGACGGGGATGCGGACCTCGATCTCAGCATGCATCGCTATGGCCTTCTCGTTGTAGGCGATGATGACCTCTTCGGGGCCGTAGAACTTCTTGCCCTCTCCCTTTGCGCCCGGACGGATCTTGGTGATGTAGTACAGACCGAGAACCATATCCTGTGAAGGAACGGTGATAGGGGCGCCGTTGGCGGGGTTGAGAATGTTCTGGCTGCCGAGCATGAGGAGCTGGGCCTCCATTATTGCGGCATTGCCGAGAGGGAGGTGGACAGCCATCTGGTCACCGTCGAAGTCGGCGTTGAAAGCGGTACAGGCCAGAGGGTGCAGCTGGATGGCCTTGCCCTCGATCATCCTGGGCTGGAAAGCCTGGATACCGAGACGGTGGAGGGTCGGTGCACGGTTGAGGAGCACGGGATGGCCCTTCATGACGTTCTCCAGGATGTCCCAGATGACGGCGTCCTTGCGGTCGACAATCTTCTTGGCGCTCTTGACGGTCTTCACGATGCCGCGCTCAATGAGCTTGCGGATGATGAAAGGCTTGTAGAGCTCTGCCGCCATGTACTTGGGCAGACCGCACTCATGCATGTTGAGCTCGGGACCGACGACGATGACGGAACGTGCGGAGTAGTCTACACGCTTACCGAGAAGGTTCTGGCGGAAGCGGCCCTGCTTGCCCTTGAGGGAGTCGGAAAGGCTCTTGAGAGCCCTGTTGCTTTCGCTCTTGACGGCGCTGGACTTCTTGGAGTTGTCGAACAGGCTGTCGACAGCCTCCTGAAGCATACGCTTCTCGTTGCGGAGAATGACCTCGGGGGCCTTGATCTCGAACAGCCTCTTGAGACGGTTGTTGCGGATGATCACGCGACGGTAGAGGTCGTTGAGGTCGGAAGTGGCGAAACGGCCGCCGTCCAGGGGGACGAGGGGACGCAGATCCGGCGGAATGACGGGGATGACCTTCATGATCATCCACTCGGGGCGGTTGATGCCCTTGGATTCCTGGAACCACTTGACAACCTGCAGGCGCTTGAGCAGTTCGGCCTTGCGCTGCTGGCTGCTTTCGGTTGCCATCCTCGCGCGGAGCTCCTTGCCCAGAGCCTCTACGTCGATCTGCTTGAGAAGGTCGTAGATGCCCTCGGCGCCCATCTTGGCGACGAACTTGTCGGGGTCGGAATCGGAAAGATTCTCGTTGCCGCGGAGGGATTCGCTGCTCAGGATGTCGAGGTATTCATCCTCGGAAAGGAGGTCCATCTTGGCCACGGGGCTCTCGCCGCGGGCCTCGGAGGGCTGGTATTTGCCGACATTTACGACGATGTACTTCTCGTAGTAGATGACGGATTCGAGTTTCTTGGAAGGAAGTCCGAGAAGCGCGGAAATCTTGTTGGGCGCGGACTTGAAGTACCAGATGTGTGCGACGGGAACGGTGAGGCTGATGTGGCCCATCCTCTCGCGGCGCACTTTCTTTTCGGTGACTTCGACGTTGCACCTGTCGCAGACGATACCGCGGTAACGGATGCGCTTGTACTTGCCGCAATAGCACTCGTAGTCCTTGGTAGGTCCGAAAATCTTCTCGCAGAACAGACCGTCCTTTTCGGGCTTGTATGTCCTGTAGTTTACGGTTTCGGGCTTGAGGACCTCTCCGCAGCTCCTTTCGGTGATGTCCTCGGGAGATGCGAGCGAGATGCTGATTGTCTTGAAGTTGCTCTTTACCTTATTATCCTTGTTGTTGAATGTAGGCATAATCGTGTATCGCTGATTTGATTATTCCAAAGTGACTTTGAGACCGAGACCGCGGAGCTCGTGCAGGAGCACGTTGAGGGATTCGGGAATGCCTGCGGGAGGCATGGGGTCGCCCTTCACGATAGCCTCGTAGGTCTTGGAACGGCCTGTGATGTCGTCGGACTTCACGGTGAGGATTTCCTGCAGGGTGTTGGCCGCGCCGAACGCCTCGAGGGCCCAGACCTCCATTTCACCGAAACGCTGGCCGCCGAACTGGGCCTTGCCTCCGAGAGGCTGCTGGGTGATGAGGGAGTAGGGACCGATGGAGCGGGCGTGCATCTTGTCGTCGACCATGTGGCCGAGCTTTATCATGTAGATGACGCCGACGGTTGCGGGCTGGTCGAACAAGTCACCGGTGCCGCCGTCGCGAAGCTGCGTACGGCCGAAGCGGGGAACGCCCGCCTTGTCGGTGTAGTCGCAGATTTCGTCGATGCTTGCACCGTCGAAAATCGGGGTGCTGAACTTCAGGCCAAGCTCCGCACCGGCCCATCCGAGCACGGTTTCGTAAATCTGGCCGAGGTTCATTCGGGAAGGAACGCCCAGAGGGTTGAGCACGATGTCCACGGGGGTGCCGTCCTCAAGGAAAGGCATGTCCTCGCGGCGGACAATCTTGGCCACGATACCCTTGTTTCCATGGCGGCCTGCCATCTTGTCACCCACGGTAATCTTACGCTTCTTGGCGATGTAGACCTTGGCGAGCTGCATGACGCCGTTGGGGAGCTCGTCACCGACTTTCATCTTGTCGATTTCGCGCTTGAAGGCGGCTGCTTCCGTCTTGTAGGTGATGCAATAGTTATTGATGAGGTCGCGGATCATGGCGTTGGTCTCCTTGTCGGAGGTCCACTTGCCGGAACCTACGTTCTGGTAGTCGATGGACTCCAGTACCTCCTGGGAGAACTTCTTGTCCTTGGGAACCACCTCTACGTTGTACAGGTCGGTAATGCCGACGCTCTTGCGGTTCTTGGTGAGAACGGAAAGGCGGCTGATGAGTTCTTCGCGGAGCTTTGCAGCCTTGGCGTCGAACTCCTGCTGGCGGCTTTCCAGACGGGCTTTCTGGTCCAGTTTGGACTGGCCCCTGCGCCCGGTCTCCTTGGCAAGCTTGGTGTAGAGGGCCGTGCCGACCACCGTACCGGTAAGGGAAGGATTGGCCTTGAGGGAGGCGTCCTTGACGTCGCCTGCCTTGTCGCCGAAGATGGCTTTGAGGAGCTTCTCTTCCGGTGAAGGATCGCTCTCGCCCTTCGGGGTGATCTTGCCTATCATGATATCGCCCGGCTCAACGTGTGCGCCGATGCGGATGATACCGTCCTTGCCGAGGTCGCGGGTGGCGTCTTCGCTGACGTTGGGGATGTCGGAGGTGAGCTCCTCGGGGCCGCGCTTGGTGTCACGCACCTCGGTGAGGTACTCGTCGACGTGGATGGAAGTGAGGATGTCCCACTTGACCATCTCCTCGCTGAGCACGATTGCGTCCTCGTAGTTGTATCCCTTCCAGGGCATGAAGGCCACCTTGAGGTTGCGGCCGAGGGCGAGTTCGCCGCCCTGGGTTGCATATCCCTCGGTGAGCACCTGGCCCTTGGTGATGCGGTCGCCCTTGCGGACGATGGGCTTGAGGTTGATGGTAGTGCTCTGGTTGGTCCTGCGGTAGATGGGAAGGTTGTAGATAATCTCTTCCGGTGCGAAGGAAACGAACTTCTCGTTATCGGTGCGGTCGTACTTGACGCGGATTTGGTTTGCGTCGACGTAGGTCACGGTGCCTTCGCGCTCGGCGATATACTGCGTGCGGGAGTCGATGCAGACCCTTTCCTCCAGGCCGGTTCCCACGATGGGGGACTCGGGCGAAAGAAGAGGAACGGCCTGCCTCATCATGTTCGCTCCCATGAGGGCGCGGTGCGCGTCGTCATGTTCCAGGAACGGGATGAGGGACGCTGCGACGGATGCCATCTGGTTGGGGGCGACGTCCATGTAGTCGACCTCTTCCTTTGTGACGACGGGGAAGTCGGCCTCCTTGCGGCACTGCAGACGCTCTTCGAGGATGTTGCCCTCGTCGTCCATGTGTACGTTTGCAAGGGATACGAGCTTGTTCTCCTCTTCCTCCGCGCTCATGTAGTGGGTACCCTCGGGGCTGAGGTCCACCTTGCCGTCCTTAACGTCGCGGTACGGAGTCTCGATGAATCCGAGGGCGTCGATGCGGGCGTACACGCACAGGGACGAAATCAGACCGATGTTCGGGCCTTCAGGAGACTCGATAGGGCAGAGACGGCCGTAGTGGGTGTAGTGAACGTCGCGGACCTCGAATCCGGCGCGGTCGCGGCTGAGTCCTCCGGGACCGAGTGCGCTCAGACGCCTCTTGTGGGTGATTTCCGCAAGAGGGTTGGTCTGGTCCATGAACTGGCTCAGCTGGCTGGTTCCGAAGAAGGAATTGATGACGCTGGAGAGA
>CAMOGR010000146.1 GCA_946614205.1 uncultured Bacteroidales bacterium
CAGTCTGACCAGGGAGGACGGCGTGGCCGACGGAGCCATGTATCTCGCCCGTTCGGCGGGAGCGTCCGACTGCTGGGACAACGTGGTCTTCGTGAACTGCAAGATGTCGCCTGTAATCAACTCTGCGGGCTGGTTCTCCGATCCCGCCCCCAATCCCTCCGTACCCACTCTGACTGCCGGCTGGCGTGAATTCGGCAGTACGGACATGTCGGGCAAGGCCATTGCAGGGCATAATTCTTACGGCCGGGTGCTTTCGGCCGAAGAAGCTGCAGCCTACTCCTCCCGGGAGGCGGTGCTCGGATTCTGACACGACGTCATATAAAGAAGAAGCACTTCCGGTTCCGGAAGTGCTTCTTCTTTTTGTCGGGATGATCTGACTCGAACAGACGACCCCCACGTCCCGAACGTGGTGCGCTAGCCAACTGCGCTACATCCCGAAAAAAGACGCGCTCGGCAGAGCGCGTCTTAGGTTCTAAAGCTTGTTGATGTAAACCTGGATTCCGCTCTTGAGGTTGGAAGCCTTGTTCTTGTGAATCACGCCGATCTTTGCAAGCTTGTCAATCATTGCGAAGACCTTGGGAGCATTCTTCTCGGCTTCTGCCTTGTCTGTGGTGTTGCGGATATCGCGGATTGCATTTCGTGTGGTGCGAGCATAATATCTGTTATGCAGGCGGTGCCTTTCGCTCTGGCGATCGGCCTTCTTTGCTGAAGCTGTATTTGCCATTGTTATTTTTTTTAATATTTGGTAGTGGGTAGGAGAATCGAACTCCTATTGCAGGAATGAAAATCCTGAGTACTAGCCGTTATACGAACCCACCGACTCAGCCTAAAGCGCTTTGATGCGTTATAGGGACTGCAAAGGTAGGAATTATTTTTGAATTATCAAATAAATTTGTAATTTCGCGGCATGACTGTTTTGATCGTCTTCGCGGTCCTGTTTGCAGTGCTCGGAATCATCGGCAGCGTCGTGCCTGGCATACCGGGTCCGCCGCTCAGTTGGGTAGGCATGCTCCTCGTCTTTTTTGCAGACAAAGTTGGTGAGCGCCCCGACCCCATGTCCCTCACGTGTCTTCTCGTCTGGCTTGCAGTGACGGTACTCGTCACGGTGCTGGACTATATCATACCTGCCGGCGTCACCCGCATGGCCGGAGGGCACAAGGCTGCCTCCACAGGCGCCATCATAGGCCTTTTTGCCGGAATGATACTTCCTCCCGTGGGCATAATCACCGGCTCCCTGCTCGGAGCCTTCCTGGGTGAACTTCTCGTAACCAACCAGGGTGTGTGGTCTGCCTTCAAGGCAGGTGCCGGAGCTTTCCTGGGCTTCATTCTCAGTACCGGTCTCAAGCTTGTCGTCAGCGGCATAATGGCTTGGCTCATAATTAAATTCGCCTTTTTGTGATGGACGTCCAGAGAACTCTCCGCCAGCCGTGCAGTTTTGAGGGGAAAGGCCTCCATACGGGGAAATTCTCGCGTCTTACAATTTCACCCGCCGCTCCTGGCACAGGACTCGTTTTCGTCCGCACGGACACCGGAGCACGTGTTCCCGCCAGGGCGGACTACCTTTCAGATACGCGCCGCAGCTCTTCGGTAGGCAGCGGCCGTTCTCATGTGGGTACCATAGAACATGTGCTTTCCGCCCTTACCGGGATGGGGGTCGACAATGCGCTCCTCGAAGTCAGCTCTCCTGAGGTCCCGATTCTCGACGGCAGCGCTTCACCGTACGTCGAAGCCCTTCGCACGGCCGGGATCGTCTGTCAGGATGCTCCCCGGCAGTGGGTCTGCCCGTCCGGCACCATTTTCGTCAAAGACGCACGCAGCGGCTCCTGGGTGCGCATCGAGCCCGCAGACGAGCCTTCTTTCGAGCTCACGGTGGATTATGGCTCCCGCGTCATCGGCATTCAGACCGTCCGCATCGACCGCAGCACCGACTATGCAGGCCAGATAGCCCCGTGCCGCACCTTCTGCTTCCTGCACGAAATCTGGCCGCTTCTCGCACTCGGCCTCGCCAAGGGGGGCGATGTAGACAATGCAGTCATAGCCGTCGAGCATCCCGTGAGCCAGAGGCGTCTTGACCGCATGGCCCGAAAACTTGGCAAGCCCAGCCTGAGCGTCACACAGCAGGGCTACCTGAACAACCTCGAACTGCGTTTCCCCGACGAATGCGCCCGCCACAAGATGCTCGACCTGGTTGGCGACTTGCGTCTGTGCGGCGGATTCCTGCAGGCACGTGTAACAGCATTCAAACCGGGGCACGCGATTAACACCGCCGCTGCCCGCGAAATCCTGAAATCCATTTAGTCAGAACCATGGCAAACATACATCCTCTTGCAACTGTTCATCCCGGAGCCGTACTTGCGGACGACGTCGAGGTCGGCCCTTACGCTTATATCGACGACAATGTCACCATAGGTCCCGGAACCCATGTGCTTCCGCACGCAACCATCTTCCCCTATGTCACTATAGGCCGCGACTGCAACGTCTACCCGGGCGCCGTAGTCGGTGCCGTCCCCCAGGACCTCAAGTTCGACGGTGAGGTCACCAGCGTGCTTATCGGCGACCGCGTGAACATACGCGAGTGCGCCACCATCAACCGCGGAACCGCGGCCAGCGGCAAGGGCGTCACGCGCATCGGCAACGACACCCTGATAATGTCGTACGTTCATGTGGCTCATGACTGCAACGTCGGAAACCACTGTATACTTGTGAGTTACGTTGGGCTGGCAGGGGAGACTGACGTAGAGAACTGGGCTATCATAGGCGGAGGTACCAAGGTACACCAGTTCTCCAAAATCGGCACGCATGCCATGGTTGGCGGCGGTACCGCCATCAACAAGGACATCCCGCCATATTCCATCTGCGGGCGTGTTCCGATTTGTTTCGCGGGTATAAACCTGGTCGGACTGAGGCGCCGCGGTTTCGACTCCGACACCATCCGTACCATAAAGGACATCTACGACCTCATCTATCATCAGGGCTACAATATCTCCGATTCGCTCGCCAGGATTGAAGAAGGCTTCCCGGAGTCGGAGGTGCGCGACAACATTCTCAATTTCATCCGGGGGTCCAAGCGCGGTATAGTCCGCGCAGGTGAGCCCGGAGCCAAAGACGTTGAGTGATACTCTCGGCCGCATATTTTCCTCCCGTAGACTATTTCGCCGTCCTGGCGAACAATCCCGTCGTGTATATCGAGGCCTGCGAGAGCTACCGCAAGCAGACCTGGCGCAACCGCTGCCGCATCCTTACCGAGGGCGGCCCGATGGACCTTCGCGTCCCCGTGGTGCATTCTTCGTCGCGGCTTGTCAGCGAGATTCAGGTCGACTGGAGCACTCCGTGGCTTCGTCAGACTCAGTACGCAATTGATACGGCGTACTACAGTTCACCTTTCTTTGAGTATTACAGGGACGAACTCTTTGCCCTGATGAACCGCAGGAGGACGCTCCTGTGGGATCTGGACAGGGACCTGACGGATTTTTTCTGTGCCAAGATAGGTATCCGTCCTCAGATAGTTCCGACGTCGGAATGGAAATCCGAATGGGAAGGGGACCTTCGCAGCCGCATCAGTCCCAAACTTCCTCCCGTGCGCCGCTGCCGGCCTTACTGGCAGGTTTTCCGCGAGCGCTGGGGATTCACCGACGGCCTCTCCGTCATGGACCTGCTCTTCAACGAAGGCCCTGAAAGCCTCGCTTATCTCATCGATTGAGAAATTGACTCACGGCTGCGTGGGCGCAGACGGTCTGCAAACCGTAGCAACTTGTTTTTTACCGTCAATTAATAAGATGTTGCAGAAACAAAAAAGCCGGCGCATGGCCGGCTTTTCTGGTATCTGTAAGATGATTATTTCTTGAGCTTGGCAAGACGTGCGGTAACCTTGACATCGGTCTTGGTGAAGATACCGGTGACACCGACGGTCTTGGTAGTGGTCTGAGGATAGAAGACGAAGTCGTAGCCGGGGTTCTTCTCGAGAAGATCGTAGATGGCGTACATTTCGTTTCCGCTGAGTGCTACACCGACGATGGAAGCGTTGCTCTCGACGAAACCTGCGGTGGTGGTGAAGAGACGTGCCCAGTCGATACCGAGGACGCGGGTGACAGTAGCCTCACCAGTTACAGGCTGGGAAAGGACGTAGTCGTTGGAGTTGAGTTCGAAGTGAACTTTACCTTCCTCGATGGTCTTGAGGGTTGCGGAGCAACCAGTGACGGTCAGTGCGAGGACTGCGATGAGTGCGAAGAAAAATGATTTTTTCATGTTGTTTGTTATTATATCTGTGCAAATATAATGTTATTTTTGAAATATTGCTCTTTTTTATTTAATAAAACTGGCAAAGTATCCCGGGAAAAGCACATTTGTGAGCAAATATCCTGTAATTGTGGCGACTCCGACGCTTATCAGGCCCGGCATCATGAAGCTGTGGTTGAGCAGGTATTTGCCGATTACGGTGGTGCCGGAGCGGTCGAAGTTGACGGTGGCTATGTCTGAGGGGTAGTTGGGGATGAAGAAATATCCGTATACGCTGGGCAGCACTCCCAGCAGCACCGGACCGGCTATTCCCAGCTCATAGGCCAGCGGCAGCATTGCAACCACCACCGCGCCCTGGGAGTTGATGAGTACTGAAACCAGGAAGAACACGAAGGCGATGCTCCAGGGGTAGCTGCTCACGAGACCGGTGAGCATGCTCTTCATCTCGTCCATGTAATTGCCGAAGTATGTGTCGGCTAACCATGCGATGCCGTAGATTGCCACAACGGCCACCATGCCCGACTGCCATACGGCTCCTGCCACCGCCTTCTTGGGCGAGGCCTTGCAGAACATTATGTTGGCAGCGGCCGCCATGAGCATTATTATCTGTATGCAGATGTTCATCTTAGGCAGCCTGACGGCCTCCGCCACGGTGGAACCGTCTGCGGTATGGAACATCTGCAGGAATGCGAATCCTACGATGATGACGAGCGAGCCGAGGAAGATGAATACGGAAGCCTTCGCGGCAGGGGAGATGACCTTGTCGAGCGTAGTCGCTGAACTGCCGTACATGTATGCGTACTGTTCAGGGTCGGACTTGCGCCTCAGGAACGCGGGGTCCTTGTCGAGGTCCTTGCCCCTCCTGTACGATGCCAGCGCAGCGCACATCAGGCCAAGCAGGCAGGCCGGGATGGTGACCATCAGCACCTGTGGTATAGCGACCATGTAACCGTTTGCATTGGAGATTGTTACGAATGCGACGACGGCCGCTGCTATGGGTGAGCAGGTAATGCCGACCTGCGATGCGACCGACGCTACGCCGCAGGGGCGCTCGGGGCGTATGTTCTTCTTGAGGGCTATGTCGCAGATGATGGGCATGATGGTATAAACGACGTGCCCCGTACCCACCAGCACCGTAAGGAAGAATGTGACAAGCGGTCCGAGGAAGGTGATGTGTTCCGGATGCCTGCGGAGCATCTTCTCCGCAATCTGTATCATCCAGTCCATGCCGCCCGAAGCCTGCAGGGTGCCTGCGCACGTGACCGCAGCTATGATGATGTAGATTACGTCCGTCGGAGGCGTGCCCGGTTTGAGTCCGAACCCGAAAACGAGGATGGCGAGGCCGATGCCGGAGATGGCGCCGAGAGCGAGGCTGCCGTAGCGTGAACCCACATACAGGGCTGCAAGCACAATCAGCAGCTGGATGATCATTGCAAAAGTCATAAGTGGTCAGTTCTAGCTGACCACAAAAATAATCCTTTTTAAATAAAAATCAACTATCTGAGCGTGCGCATTGCATTCAGCACCGCCAGTACGGTGACGCCCACGTCGGCGAAGACGGCCATCCACATGCTTGCGAGCCCGAATGCCGCGAGCAGGAGCACCAGGAGCTTGACTCCTATGGCGAACCAGGTGTTCTCCCTTGCGATGCGCATGGTCCTGGACGCAATCTTCATTGCAGCCGCGATCTTGCCGGGGTCGTCGTCCATGAGCACCACGTCGGCGGCTTCTATGGCGGCGTCCGACCCCATTGCGCCCATTGCTATGCCTATGTCCGCCCGTGCGAGTACCGGAGCGTCGTTGATGCCGTCTCCCACGAAAGCGGTCCGGCCGGAATCCTTCATAAGCTCTTCGAGCTTTGCAACCTTACCGTCGGGCAGCAGGCCGGCATGCCATGCGTCGAGCCCGAGTTCTGAGGCCACGGCACCGGCGACCTCTTCCTTGTCTCCCGTCAGCATGACGGTGGTCTTGACTCCGGCTTGCCTGAGCGCCGTTACGGCGGCTGCGGATT
>CAMOGR010000147.1 GCA_946614205.1 uncultured Bacteroidales bacterium
GGCCACCCAGCCGAGCGAAGGAGCGAACCAGCTCATCCAGTAGCGGAGGATGAGGAGGTCTGCGCCCCAATCCCTTATGGCCTTGGCGGTCCTGACCCAGGTGAAGGGATTCACGGTGCTCAGGATACGCTCCGACTCAATCTTCTCCGCGTCGTCCGAGGGCGAAACGTACTGGGTCTTGCCGGGGAACAGCAATGACGGGTATTGCGTGGTGAAGTTGAAGGCCTTTACAATATGCTCGCGGCCCAGCTCGGGCGCCAGGGCGGCGTTGAACTGGGCTATTCCTCCCCTGAAGGGATAAAAGCAGGAAAGGATCGCGATCTTCAAGTGCTACTCCTTGTTTTCGGATTTGCTCTTGATGTATGCTGCGTTGAGACCGGCAAGCAGGTCGTCGGTGATGTCCAGGGACGGGTCTGCCGCAGCCACGGGAGCGGGAAGGATGTCACCCTGGGTGGTGAGAATCATGGCGTAACCCTTCTCTGCGTTGTAGGCATCGAGGAAGGTCTTGATGGCGTCTGCAATCTGGTTCATCATAACCTGCTGCTCCTCAGCGATTTCCTGCTGCTTCTGGGCGGCATACTGCTGGAAGTTGTTCTGCTGCTCCTGAAGCTTGCGGCTCTGCACCTCGGCCACGGACTGGGTCATGAGGCCCTTGTTGATTTTGTCCTGGAATGTCTTGATGTCTTTCTCAAGTTTGCTGCCGCGGCGGTTGACCTCCTGGTTGATGCTGTTGATTTTGGTCTCTGCGACGCTGCGGAGGTCGTTGGCCATGTCGTACTCGTCAATCACGCGGTCGAGATTGAAATAAACGATGGCGCCGGCCGTGAGCGTGCTGTCGGCCGCCTCGCCTGAGGCGGGGGCTGCGGTGTTGTTGCAGCTGGTGAGCGATGCGGAGAGCAAGGCGATTGCGCCTGCGGCGGCGATGATGCCGGAAAGGGTCTTTTTCATTTCGATATCTTATTTATTATTTATTTCGTTGCAATCTGCAAAGGTAACTAATTTTTCCGAATCTCGGAGAGATAAAGTCCTATAGTCTTTTCGAGCCCGAAATAGAGGGCGTCGGAAATGAGGGCGTGGCCTATCGAAACCTCGTCAGTCCATGGAATGCTATGCACGAACCAGGCCAGATTGTCGAGGTTGAGGTCGTGACCGGCATTGAGTCCGAGGCCGGCCTCGCGGGCGGCCTGCGCTGCGGCGACGTACGCCGCCACGGCCTTCTCCCTGCCGCCGGAATACATCTCGGCATACCCGGCGGTGTAGAGCTCCACCCGGTCGGCTCCGCAGAGGGCGGCTCCGCGGACCATTTCGGGATCCGGATCCACGAATATGGACGTGCGTATGCCGGCAGCCTTGAAGAGGGAACAAATCCCGGTAAGGAATTCCCTGTTCGCGACGGTGTCCCAGCCATGGTTGGAAGTAATGGCGTCATGGGCGTCGGGCACCAGGGTGACCTGGTCGGGAACGACCTCGAGCACAAGGTCCCTGAAGGAAGGTATGGGGTTCCCTTCAATGTTGAATTCGGTCGTGACCAGCGGACGTATCGCCCTCACGTCGGAATAGCGTATATGCCTCTCATCGGGCCTGGGATGCACCGTAATGCCTTCCGCACCGAAGCGCTCGCAGTCGACGGCGGCACGCACCGGGTCGGGGACATTGCCTCCGCGGGCGTTCCGCAGAGTGGCTATTTTGTTGATGTTTACACTCAGTCTTGTCATAACTCACAAATATAGCGCTTTTATCGGAAAGTGTAAAATGTTAATAACTTGTGGAAAAAATTGTAACAAAATGTAATAAAGTGGAAAATTTTTAGTATCTTTGCAACTGCGTATAAGAATTACTATGGTCACATTCATCGGAACATATTCCGCAAAGGTAGACGACAAGGGGCGCCTGGTGCTCCCTGCTGCCGTCCGCCGGAATATGCCGGTGGGTGGAGATATGAGGTTTACAATCAAGAAGGGCACCTTCGACTCCTGCCTGGAAATGTCTCCATACGAGGCATGGCTGGCGGAATCCGAAGCGATTAATGCCAAGCTCGACCCCTTCAACGAAGAGCATGTCACATTCTGGAGAGAATACATGCGAGGGATAGAAGTGGTGGAGCCTGACGCCAAATTGGGACGCATATCCATACCCCGTAATTATCTTGACGCAATCGGTGTAACCAAGGAAGTGGTTTTCCTCGGCATTGGCAGCAAGATGGAAATATGGGCGAAGGACGCATTCGAGCAGTCCCGCATCTCCAACGACAAATTCGTAGCCATTGCCAGAAGCCTCTCCCGCCAGTAGGAGAAGCGGCAATGAGCGAATACCACAATCCAGTACTTCTGCAGCAAAGCGTAGACGCCCTCGTGACCGCCACGTCGGGCTGCTATGCCGACGCCACATTCGGCGGCGGCGGCCATTCCCGCGAGATTCTGTCGCGCCTGACGCCGCAGGGCAGGCTCCTTGCCTTCGACCGCGACGCGGACGCCCTTGCCAACGCCCCTGTAGACAAACGTTTCAAGCTGATACACAATAATTTCCGATTCATACACAACTATGCTCTAATCGAGGCCCCCGAAGGGCTGGACGGCATCCTGGCCGACCTCGGAGTAAGCTCGCACCAGTTCGACACTGCCCACCGCGGCTTCTCCTTCCGCTTCGACGGTCCCCTCGACATGCGAATGAATGTGCAGGGCGCCAAGACCGCTGCTGACATTGTCAATTCTTATACGCAAGAAGAATTGGAAAGGATCCTTAAAATCTACGGTGAGGTCGATAACGCCCGCAAGCTCGCGCAGCTCATCGTAGCCGCACGGGCGAAGGCTCCTATCCACTCCACCGGCGACCTGGACAATGCAGTTGCGGGAGCCCTGCCTTCTTTCGCCGAGCATAAATACCTCGCCAAGGTCTATCAGGCGCTCAGGATAGAGGTGAACGAAGAGATGCGCTCGCTTGAGAAGTTCCTGCAGGGCGCCGCTAAGTCGCTCCGCAAGGGAGGCCGGCTCGCAATCATCACCTATCACTCCCTGGAGGACCGCATGGTGAAGAACTTCATGCGCAGCGGCCGCACCGACGGACTGGAGCAGAAAGACGTCTACGGACGTTCCTCCGCCCCCCTGTCCCCTATCGGCCGCAAGCCCGTCCTGCCCGAAGAATCGGAGATAAGCGCAAACACAAGAGCCCGCAGCGCAAAGCTCCGGGTGGCTGAAAAGATATAATGGAGAAGACCTGGAAAATACAAGACCTCGGACGCGGACTGCGCAACAGCCTCAAGGCGATACTGCGCGGCGAGTTCCTCCTGCGCCTCAACGTAGGACGGTACTTCGTCCACATCGTCTACGTATTTTTCCTGTTCGGCATGGTGATATGGATTTCGCTCATGATAGAGGGGACCATGAACAAGGTCGAACAGAACAAGTCTGCTCTGAGAGAACTGGAAATAGTACACACCCAGAAGACCTTCGACCTGGTGAGCCTGAGCAAGCGCTCATCGGTTCGCAAGCTCCTGGAGGACAAGGGTTCCAAGGTTACCGAACCTTCCGAGCCCGCAACATTGCTCGTAAAGTGACATGGAAGCGGCTGCAGCGAACAAAAAGAAAAGGGACCGTATAGGAGTCATCCTGTACGTCACCTACGTCATTCTCCTGCTGGCTTCCGTGGTGCTCTTCCTCAAGCTGGCGGGCATACAGCTGTTCTTCCGTCCCAACCCCAAGATCGAGTCGGCGCTCACACCGACCAGCCGGGCGAGGGTGATAGAGCCGGTGCGTGGAAACATCATAGACTGCAACGGCCGTCTCCTCGCAATGTCCTGCCCCACATACCAGATAGCGATCGACTGCACGGTCCGCAGGGAGGAATTCGCCTCCGACGAGAAAGAAGGCGCGAAGAAGGAGCAGGAGTGGATGCAGAAGGCCCGTGCGCTGAGCGAGAAGCTGCCCTCCGTCTTCCCCGAGAAAACCGCCGAGCAGTACTTCAAGATGATAAGCGACGGACGCAGCAACGGCCGCAAGTACGTCCGTCTCGGCAAACCCGTGGACCGCAACGTCTACAACCGCCTGAGGACCTTCCCCCTGTTCAACGAGGGTTCCAACAAGGGCGGATTCATAGCCGAACAGAAAAACATACGCATCTACCCCTACGGGAAACTGGCACGGCGCACCATCGGCTTCGTGCGCGACAACAGTTCCGCAGTCGGCAACACCCACGTGGGCCTGGAGGGCAAGTTCGACTACGTGCTTCACGGACGCGAAGGCAAGGAATGGCTCAAGATAACCGATGCCGGCCGCGTACAGGATAATGACAGTACGCGCACACGCGCAGAGGACGGAAAAGACATACGCACCACCATCAACGTTGACTATCAGGATATTGCATACCGTTCCCTGTACAACGAAATCGTAGAGGAAGCCGACCTGGAAGGCGCCTGCCTGGTTCTAATGGAGGCCTCTACCGGAGCGATAAGGGCCATGGTCAACCTTTACCGCGACGGCGACGAGGCACCCTTCGAGGAAGTGAGTAACCTCGCAATCGGCCGCGCAATAGAGCCGGGGTCGGTTTTCAAGACCGTAACGCTCATGCAGGTCCTCTCCGACGGCCACATCAAGAGCCTGGAGGACCAGATTCCCACCAACCACGGAGTCATCAAGGGCGTACGCAGCGTCCCCCAGGACGTCCACATCCTCGACCACGAACGAATCCACCACACCAACAGCATTTCCGTAATAGACGGATTCAAGATATCCTCCAACTACGTTTTCGGTTCCCTGGCAGTGAACAACTACAGCAAGAAGCCGATGCGTTTCATAGAGAACATCCACAGCTACAAGCTCGCAGAGGCGTTTGACTTCGACCTCGCCGGCCTCGCTGCGCCAACCATCCCATCCCCCAAGGACAAGAACCGCTACTGGAGCCTCAGCGACCTGGCGGTGATGGGCTACGGATACGGAACGCGCGAGACTCCGCTGCACATCCTGACATTCTACAACGCCATCGCCAACAAGGGCAAGATGATGAAGCCCTACCTGGTGGAGGACATCGAGCAGAACGGCATCGTAAAGAACCGCCGCGGCCCCGCCCTCATGTCGACCATCTGCAGCAGAGCCGTCGCCGACACCCTCACACGCGCGCTCAAGGCAGTCACGGAAGAAGGCACCGCCCGCAGGCTGAAGGACGCCAAGTGCCCGGTGGCCGGCAAGACCGGAACCTCCTTCGGAACCTATTCAGGAGGCTCCTACAAGGACGAATTCGGCCGTCGCAAATACCAGGGCACGTTCGTGGGATTCTTCCCCGCCGACGAGCCGCGCTACAGCGTAATCTGCACCGTGTTCAGCAAGCCTACGTCCAAACAGTTCCAGGGCGGCGGCATACCTGCAAGGGCAGTAAAGAGTCTGGTCAACGGACTCTTCAGCATCGATCCATGTTTCCAACCTACACTCACGGCAAGCAAATGATACTCAGCGAAATAATAAAGAACTGCAACATCCTGTCATGTTCCGGCAGCACCGCGATGGAAATCGGCGCAGTATGCAACGATTCCCGCCGCGCAGTACCGGGATGCCTGTTCATAGCCGTGAACGGATGCGGAAACGACGGCCGCGAATACATACAGAAGGCCGTAGAGGCAGGTGCGGCAGCGGTGATGTACGAGGACGACGGAAGGACGGCTCCCGAGGGAGTCTGCACGCTCCTCACCGACAACTCCCGCAAGGCGCTCGCAATGGCGGCGGACAGCTTCTACTCCCATCCCAGCGCTTCGCTCAAACTCGTGGGTATCACCGGCACCAACGGCAAAACCACCACGGTGACGCTGCTCTACCACATGTTCCGCGCCCTCGGATACGAATGCGGACTGCTCTCCACTATAGCCAACTACGTAGGGAGCGAGAGGATCGAGACTGCCAACACCACCTCCGACCCGCTGACCACCAACGCGCTTCTCTCCAGGATGGTGGAGGCCGGGTGCGAGTACTGCTTCATGGAAGTGAGCTCGATAGGAGTCGACCAGGAGAGGGTCACCGGACTCGAATTCGCCGTCGGCATATTCTCCAACCTCACCCACGACCACCTGGACTACCACGGCACGGTCGCCGAGTACCTTCGCTGCAAGAAGCGCTTCTTCGACTCGCTCGGGGCCGGCGCCGTCGCAATCACCAACCTGGACGACAAGCACGGCGAGGTGATGCTCCAGAACACGGCCGCGCGCAAGGTGACATACTCCTGCCGCAGGATGGCGGACCACAGCTGCCGCATACTGGAGAAGAGTTTCGAGGGCATGCTGCTGAGCATCGACGGCACACAGATGTGGACACGTCTCGTCGGCGAGCACAACGCATACAACGTCATGGCCATATACTGCACGGCGCTCGCCCTTGGAGTTGAAAAGGAAGAAGCGCTCGTAGCAATCTCGACGCTGGAATCGGCGCCCGGACGTCTGGAAACCATACACGGCCCACAGGACAAGGTGGCCGTCATCGACTATGCACACACGCCGGACGCGCTGGAAAACGTGCTCCGCACCCTGAGGGAAGTGGCTCCCCAGAGGCATCTGGTATGCCTGTTCGGATGCGGCGGCGACCGCGACCGCACCAAGCGTCCCGAGATGGCGAGTGTCGCCCAGAAGTGGGCGGACCGCATATTCGTCACCTCGGACAACTCGCGTACCGAACGCACAGAAGACATCATGGACGAAATCCGCACCGGATTCGATCCCGAGGGTCTGGCGAAGACGCTCTTCATAGCCGACCGCAAGGAGGCGATACGCGCCGCCCTGATGCTCTCGCCCGAGGGCAGCACCGTCCTCCTGGCAGGAAAAGGCCACGAAACCTACCAGATAATCGGAACCACCAAGACACATTTTGACGAAAAAGAAATAGTAAAGGAGATTTTTGCACAATGCTCTACCACCTTGTAGATTGGCTTCAGAGCCTCGGCGTACATATTCCCGGCATGGGACTGATGCATTACCTTTCGTTCAGGGCGATGCTCGCAGCCGTGATCAGCATGCTCATTGCCTTCATCGCCGGAGGCAAGATAATCCGCTGGCTTCAGAAGCACCAGATCGGTGAAACGATACGCGACCTCGGACTCGAGGGACAGATGCAGAAGAAAGGCACCCCCACGATGGGAGGCATCATTATCATAATATCCCTGCTGGGCTCGGCCCTGCTGGTATGCAGGCTTGACAGCATCTACACCATACTCCTGCTCATCACCACCCTCTGGTGCGGAGGGATAGGTTTCCTCGACGACTACATCAAGGTTTTCAAGCACAACAAGGAAGGCCTGAGCGAAAAGGGCAAGCTGGTGCTGCAGTTCGCACTCGGCCTCCTGGTGGCCCTCATTGTCTGCATCAGTCCCGACATCCCCACCGAGAAGCTGGTCACCACGATTCCCTTCGTGAAGGCCCACGAGTTCGACTACAGCTGGCTGTCGCCTTTCAAGGGGCAGCTGGGAGTCTACTGTTCATGGGGCATCTACATGATAATGATAATCCTGGTCACGCTGGCCTGCTCCAACGGCACCAACCTCACCGACGGCATGGACGGCCTGGCGACGGGCACGTCGGCCATCGTGGGAGTGGCGATAGGCGTCATGGCATGGCTCGGCGGCGACGCCCTGGATTCGCAGTACCTCAACATCATGTACATACCGGGTTCCGGAGAAGTTGCGATTTTCATGGCGGCATTCGTAGGCTCGCTGATAGGGTTCCTGTGGTACAACACCTTCCCGGCCCAGGTGTTCATGGGCGACTCGGGCAGCCTCACAATCGGCGGAATCATCGGTGTCAGCGCAGTGCTCATCCGCAAGGAGCTTCTCCTTCCCCTGCTGTGCGGCATCTTCGTCGTGGAGAGCCTGTCGGTGCTCATCCAGAGGGGCTGGTTCAAACACACCAAGCGCAAATACGGAGAAGGCCGGAGGGTATTCCTGATGGCCCCCATACATCATCATTACCAGAAAAAAGGCATTCCGGAGCCCCGCATCGTCACACGGTTCTGGATCATAGGAATAATACTGGCGGTTTCCACACTGGCCATACTCAAGATAAGATAGCACAATGGCAAAGATAGTTGTTCTCGGAGGAGCGGAAAGCGGCGTAGGAGCCGCAGTGCTCGCAAAAGTAAAAGGATTCGACGTGTTTCTGTCCGACAACGGGCAGATCAAGGACGAATACGCCTCCATGCTCCGCAAATGGGAGATTCCCTTCGAGCAGGGCGGCCACACCCGCGAGCTGCTGCTCGACGCTGACGAGGTCGTAAAGAGCCCCGGCATACCGTCCACTGCCCCGCTGGTACGCGAATTCGCACAGAAAGGCACCCGCATAGTGTCCGAGATAGAGTTTGCATCGCGTTTCGACAGCGCGAAGAAAATATGCATCACCGGTTCCAACGGCAAGACCACGACCACGTCCCTCATCTACTACCTGCTGAAGGAGGCCGGCCTCGACGCAGGACTCGGCGGCAACATAGGCAAGAGCTACGCACTCCAGGTAGCGACCGAGAAGCACGACTACTACGTGCTGGAAATCAGCAGTTTCCAGCTTGACGACACCTACGACTTCAGGCCCGACATCGCAATCATCACAAACATAACTCCGGACCACCTCGACCGCTACGACCACAACATGGAGAACTACGTCAGGGCCAAGTTCAAGATTACCCGCAACCTGCGTCCGGAAGACTGCTTCATCTTCGATTCCGACGATGCAATAACCATCGAGCATCTCAGCAAGATAGTGCTCCAGTGCAAGATGCTCCCGTTCTCGCAGGAGAAGAAGGTGCAGCAGGGAGCATATCTGGACGGCAGCAAGATAGTCGTCCGTTACGAGCAGAGCGAGAGCGAGATATACCTCCGCGAGCTCGCCCTCAGCGGACGGCACAACATATACAACTCCATGGCCGCGGCCATCGCCGCAAAGGTCACCGGGATAGAGGACGGCAAGATAAGGGAGGCCCTCGGGAGCTTCTCCCCCATCGAGCACAGGCTGGAGCCGGTGCTGAGCGTGAAAGACGTGATGTACATCAACGACTCCAAGGCAACCAACGTGGACTCCGCCTGGTACGCCCTGGAGTGCCAGACAAGGCCTGTGGTGTGGATAGTCGGCGGCACCGACAAGGGCAACGACTACAGCACCCTGAACGACCTGGTGCGCGAAAAGGTCAAAGCCATCGTGTGCCTGGGAGTAGACAACCGCAAGATTCACGAAGCCTTCGCTCCGATAGTGGGCGAAGACATGATAGTCGATACCGACAGCGCCGAGGAAGCGGTGAAGGTGTCGAGCATGATAGCGAAGAGCGGAGACGTGGTTCTGCTGAGCCCCTGCTGCGCAAGCTTCGATCTGTTCAAGAATTACGAAGACCGCGGCCGGCAGTTCAAGATGGCGGTCCGCAAACTGTAAGACAGAAATGGCCAAGGGAAAACGCACAGCCTGGAATCTCTTCGAGACAATCGAAGGCGACAAAGTGGTCTGGATCATCGTCCTGATGCTGATCCTGATAGGCGTCGTGTGCAATTTCTCTTCCACCTCCCGCCTGCTCGACGACGGCCAGACAAGAGTGGACATAATCCGCCGCCAGCTTGCCTACGTGGCAATCGGGCTCGGCGTCATCATCCTCTGCTACAACATAAAGAACATCAAGTTCTTCCGCTGGTTCTCGAAGTTCGGGTTCCTCATCAGCGCAATACTTCTGGCGCTGCTGCTCTCCAGAATCAACATGCCTTTCCTGAAGTCCGTCGAAATCAACGGAGCGAGGCGTATCCTGAGCGTGGCCGGAGTGCAGATACACGTATTCGAGGTGGTCAAGGTCGCGATGGTGATGTACCTCGCATGGGCCCTGGACGCATTCAAGAACGGAGAACTCAAACTGCCGCGGAAGGATGCAAAGGACATCTGGAAGAAAATCGTATACATATATGTTCCCTTCATCATAACGATAGTGGCCACCCTGCCCGGAAGCAACTCCGCAGCCCTGTTCATCGGAGGAATAATGTTCCTGGTAATCCTGCTGGGAGGCGACAACTTCAAGGAAATGGCCGTGCTCGCCGTGGCTGCCATCCTGCTGCTGGTATCGATATGGGGCATATACGAAGTCAGTTCCCACAAAGCCTTCTCCCGCATAGGGACAGCAGTAAGCCGCGTCTTTTCGGAGCACGACAACTGGGAACAGAAGGTCATCGAAAGCAAGGTCGGTTCGGACGCATATTACAAGGCCCTCGACAAGATACGCCAGCCGTACAGCGCAAAGATAGCCATCAAGGAAGGCGGATTTTTCGGGAAAGGCCCCGGACAGAGCACCCAGAGGTACGTCGTCCCCGACATGTCCGAGGACTACATGTACAGCTTCATCATAGAAGAATACGGTCTGTGGGGAGCGCTCATCGTGATTTTCCTGTATGTATCCCTGATGGCCAGGGGGTCCATAATAGTACGCAACAGCGGCAAGGACCTGTACGCCAAACTCACGGTGGCGGGACTCTGCCTCCTCATTACGGGACAGGCTTTCCTGCACATGTTCGTGAATGCCGACATCGGCCCCATGACAGGCCAGACGCTGCCCCTGATAAGCCACGGCAACAGCGCCCTGCTGTGTTTCAGCCTGGCATTCGGAATCATACTGTCATTCAGCCGCATAGCCCAGCGCAGGATAGAGAAGGAGCAGCGCGACGCCCAGCCGCTGCTGGAGCTGCGCGAGAACGTGCAGGCGGGACTTGACGACCTGGACGATTACGAGACCAACGGCGTGCCCGCGCAGGACGAGGGCGAAGCCATAGAAGACGAAATGAACGATTATGGAATATAAAGCATTGAGAGTCATCATCAGCGGAGGAGGCACGGGAGGCCATATCTTCCCCGCCGTATCCATCGCGCGCAAACTCGTGGAGGTCAACCCCGCCACCGAGATTCTCTTCGTGGGAGCGGAGGGCAAGATGGAGATGGAGAAAGTCCCCAGGGAGGGATTCCGCATCGTCGGCCTGCCCATCGTCGGCCTGCAGAGACAACTCAGCATAAAGAACATACTCAACGACCTCAGCGTGCCGGTGCGCTTCATCGGAAGCATCAACCGGGCCCGGAAAATCATACGGGAATTCAAGCCCGACGTCGCAGTGGGCGTGGGTGGATACGCAAGCGCTCCCCTGCTCATGGCGGCTACAAGGATGCATATTCCTTCGCTCATACAGGAGCAGAACGGATTCGCCGGCCTTACCAACAAGATGCTCGGTTCCAAGGTGCAGAAGATATGCGTGGCCTATGAAGGCATGGAGAAGTTCTTCCCGGCGGACAAGATTGTCATGAGCGGCAACCCCATACGTCCGGAGATGCATCCGTACAGCGAGGAGGACCGCCTCGAAGGTCTGAAGTTCTACGGATTCGACCCTTCCCGCAGGCACATCCTGGTGGTGGGCGGCAGCCTCGGCAGCGGTACGCTCAACAATGCCATGAAGGCGTGGATCGAGGCGGGATGCCCCGGAGGCGAGAACACCGAGATACTCTGGCAGTGCGGCAAGTACTACAAGAGCGGAATAGACGCATTCATGGAAGGCCGGAACGTACCGGGAGTGGTCTGGAGCGACTTCATCGCAAGGATGGACCTCGCCTACGCAATGGCAGACGTGGTAGTGAGCCGCAGCGGCGCCTCAAGCGTATCGGAAATCTGCGCTACGCACAAGGCGGCGGTGTTCGTACCGTCACCCAACGTGGCCGAAGACCACCAGACCCACAATGCAATGGCTCTCGTACGCAAGGACGCAGCCTTGCTGGTCAAGGATTCGGAAGCTGCCGGCAAGCTCATGGAAACAGCGCTCTCGCTTGCTTCCGACCAGGAAAGGACCAGGACGCTCGGTCGCAACGCCGGGCAGCTTGCGCTTCCACACGCAGCGCTCACGATAGTTGACGAAATATACAATATCCTGAAGGGATGAAAGAGAATAAATTCACACAGGTGTACCTCATTGGCATAGGCGGCATAGGAATGAGCGCCCTGGCCAGATGGTTCAAATTCCGCGGATACGACGTCAGCGGATACGACCGTACGCCCTCCGACCTTACCCACAAGCTGGAGGAGGAAGGCATTCCGGTACATTACGAGGACAATCCCGGCGCAATCCCGGCAGATGTCGCATCGACCCTGGTCATCTACACTCCCGCAGTGCCTGAAAACCTGGGTGAGCTGAAACTGGTTCGGGAAAAGGGCTACAGGCTGCTCAAGCGCTCGCGCGTGCTCGGAGAAATAACCAGCGACCAGATTTGCCTGGCGGTTGCCGGCACGCACGGCAAGACCACAACGTCGACCCTGATCGCCCACATTCTCACCGAAGGCGGCGACGGATGTTCCGCTTTCCTCGGAGGCATCTCGAAGAACTACGGCACCAACCTGCTGATGAGCCGCACCAACACCGTGGTCGCGGAGGCCGACGAATTCGACCGTTCCTTCCTTCAGCTGCACCCCGACATAGCCGCCATCACGGCCATGGACGCAGACCACCTCGACATCTACGGAGACCTCGCGCACGTACAGGAGGCATTCAGGGAGTTCGCATCCCAGGTCCACGAGACAATAATCCTCAAGTACGGACTTCCCATCCGGCAGTCCGACGTGAGCGCCCGCATATTCACATATCATTTCAACGACGAACGCGCCGACTTCCACAGCACGAACCTCCGCCTGTCCCCTGACGGCCACTATACCTTCGACCTCGTCTACCCGGGCGGCACCCTGAAGGACATACGCTCAGGAGCCCTCGGATGGGTCAACGTAGAGAATGCAGTCGCAGCAGCGGCGGTATGCCTCTGCCACGGCACCGACGGACAGAAACTGCGCCACGCAATAGGCACGTTCAAGGGTGTCCAGCGCAGGCTGGACGAACACGTAAACCTCCCCGGGAAGGTGTACATCGACGATTACGCACACCATCCGGAGGAACTGCGGAGCGCAATCAGCTCGCTGAGGGGCATATTCCCCGGCCGCAGGATTACCGGTGTGTTCCAGCCCCACCTGTACACGCGTACGCGGGACTTCGCGCCCGAGTTCGCAGCAGCGCTGAGCAAGCTCGACCGCCTCATCCTCCTGGACATCTACCCGGCCCGCGAGGAGCCCATCCCCGGAGTCACTTCCGAGCTGATTTTCAAGGACGTTACCGCTCCCGGGAAGATTCTCATCAAGCGCGAGGAACTCATGTCCACGCTCAGTGAGGAGAACATCGACGTGCTCGTCACCTTCGGTGCCGGCAACATAGACAGATTCA